>JANMJN010000645.1:0-5277 GCA_031371355.1 Saprospiraceae bacterium | reverse complement strand
ATCAATAATTTATATTTATTTTTGGACACGAATTTCAGAAGCTACTCGAATTAAGGTGTTCCCATTTCATTAAAAAGGAGTTGAACTGAAATACTTTAATTCGAGTAGCTTCTGAAATTCGTGTTCACCTAATATAATTGCAAAAAAATATTAAAGTGCAACGTGTCACACACAACACCGTTTTAGATTATAAAAAGAGAAACAGAATATGACCGATAATCCAATTCAAAATTTTGGGCTGAAAGCAGCCGAATTTGCGCAACTGAGAGCCGATTTACTGAGGGGGAATGAAACGCTGTTTGAACATGTTTTTGTCAAGCATTTTGACGATTGCCGCGTGTATCTCATCAAAAATTGTTCGGCACAAGCAGACGATGCCTACGATATAACGGTAGAAACCATCATCGCTTTTCGCAAAAGATTGCTTGAAAATAAGGTCGAATACGGCAATTTGCGATTTTATTTTACTAAAATGGCTAAAGACAGCTATTTGAAATGGATAGAAAAAAACAAGCGGATGCCTGTCTCCGAGTTAGTTGTCAACGAAGCGGACCATGCCGATGAAACCGATGGTGGCTTTGATGAAGACCAATTAAAAGTCCTCGATTCGGCTTGGGCAAAGATAGGTGAGGATTGCAAAAACTTATTGAAAAGTCATGTTTATGACGGTTTGCAACTGAAACTCATTGCTCAATCGCTCAATGAAGCAGAAGCCAATATCAGAAAGCGTAAGGAACGGTGCATGGACAAACTAAAAACTTATTTTTTCGAACTCTATACGCCTTAAAAAAATAGAACAATGAAAGATTTATTAAAAAAATATCAGAACAACGAATTGAATGCTGCCAATACTGAGGGGGTCGAAAAACGCCTTGTCGACCAAGCGGTTGAGCGTGAAATGCGCCAAAAATGGGCTACTTTGTTGGATAAAGAGGGCATTGATAGATCTACGACACCCCTTTCGAGTGCTACAAATGACGCTTTTCAACCTACCAAGATGACAGCGCAACGGTCAACGATGCGGCGATTTATCATAGGTATTGCAGCTACGTTACTGTTGGCAGTCAGTTTTTGGTGGTGGAATGTGGATACAAAAACGGCTTTGGATTTAACAGATATTGCCCTAAGAAATGACCGTTTTGCTGCCCCCTCAGTACGTATGGGGCAAAATGACGACATTAAAAATTGGGCAGACGCCAAAAATGCCTATCGAGATGGTGAGTTTGACAAAGCCGCAACACTCATCGAAGCGATTCCTACGCCGACGGTCGAGCAACAATTTTATGTGTCATTGAGCCATTTATATGCTTCAAAACCAGATTTTGAGAAAGCGGCTTTGGGCTTTAAAAACATCATCGAAAACGGTCAGGGCAATTTTGAAGCGGAATCGCAGTGGTTTTATGCCTTATCTTGCATTAAATTAGGTCAAAATGATGCCGCAAAGCAAAGTTTGCAAACTTTACTGAGGGGTCGAACATGGAAAGCTAAGGAAGCGCAGGCATTACTGGATAAAATTTAAAATAATCATATAATCAAAATGGGAAACCAACGGACAAAAATGTTCGCCACAAATGATTGCCATTCTCGACGGTGAAGACGACAGGCCCAAAAGGCGATTGATAACCCACTTTCAATCCATAGCCAAACATCTGCAAATCGCTGCGCAATAAGCCGCCAAAAGGGTTAAAACCGCGTGGATTTGCAAAGCCATAAGAAACGGAGGGGTTCAAAAATATCCGACGGACAGGCGTGTATTGCACCCCGATATTGACCATGGAGACGTTAGAATAGCTCGCCACCTCACCCGGGCGTAAACCAATGAAGTTGATGCGGTTGTCACGCTGTTGTAGCCTCGAACCACCAATATATAAGCGGTCATTCAGAAAAACATAACGATGTGAAAAGTCTTTACCCACCGAATTGGGTAAATAAAGGCTGTCTCCCCCATCGGGATCCCACAAAATGCCCAAGTTGATGCCAAACGTCAGTGCCACTTTAGGGACAATAGGCACGAAGGTTTGATGTCTAATTAGGATTTTACCGACTTGCCTTGGTACATATTGACCTTCTTGCGGCGATATGAGGCGTTCAAATGCGCCTGAATCAACCGCGTTTTCAAAAGTTGAAATATTCAATTTAAAGTAATTTCGAAAACGCCAACCGAGGTCAATACTAGTGCGGCTGCCTTTGGTTGGAAAAAAAACATCGTTGAATGAGTTTTGCGTCCAATTCAGTTGTAAAACATTACTGTTGTGGTCGTAAGCATTCCTTGAAATATTGTCAAAACGGGTCAATAAGCTACGAGTGCGTTTTAAAATATCATTTTCTCTTTTAAAATTAAACAAAAAACCGCTATTGACAGTGGTCGAGTAACCGATACCAACGCCGTAGTCGTATCGTTCGACATTGTAGTTTTGATTTTCTTCATATTGCTGTAAAACCTCTTTACCTGCAATATTTTCATAGTTGAAAAAAGGTTTTGCCCAAAAATGGAATTTATCTCCGAGATAAAATTGGTAGTTGCCACGCATTTTTAACCGTTCGGAAATCTCTGTTGACAAAACCAACCGGCTATTCGGCAAGCCCATTTGTCGAGCTGTATAATTGAGAATGACGCCGATTGAGGAATAACTATCGTAATAAACGGCTGTTTTCATGTGATCATTTTCCAAGTCTTTCAAGTGAACTTTGAGTGCGGTACTGTCAAAAGCGAGATAGACATTTTGAAAAAAACGTGAGCCGTAGAGCCGCTTAGTCGCTTCTCGTATTTGATCGGCGGTATAGGTCTTGCCCGTTTCTAAGTCCAACCGTGCAGCTGAAAATCGAGATAGTGAGGGGATAGCCGGTTCGTCTTCGGCAGTTAAAAATTCAATCTTTTCAATCGGCAATTTTGGGTCATCAAGTAATTTCTGCGTTTTGTGAATACCGTTTCTATGCTGTTCGGCTGCAATGCGTTGCAATTTGGGTAGCATCCTTCGGGCTTCTTCTTCTCCAATCTGGATAATTTCAGCATAATGAGCAAAATCTGTTGTCGAAAAACGCCTCAAGCCGTCTGTATGATTAATGATGACGGCTGCCCTTTTCATTTGCGCTCTGGCATTTTTGACGGATCCAAAGGCATAGGTTTGAGTAATAAGTTTTGCAGCGCTTGAAATTTCTTTTTTTTCATACACCCGAAAACCGGTATAACTGCCTATCACTTCAACAGCACCCATCGAAATCGCTTCGTCAACGGGAAAGTTTTTATCCAAACCACCATCAACGAGTAATCTATCTTGAAAAAATATAGGCGTATAAACAACAGGAATCGCCATCGAAGCCCGCATTGCGATTGCTAAAGACCCCGAATCAAGCCGTACAGAACCGCCGTTGATGATATCAGAACCCATAATGCGCAACGAAATCGGTAGTTTAGAAAAATCTCTAATTGCCCTCGCTCTGTAAGTATAGTAATTGAAAAGGGACAAAATATATTGCCCTTCTATAAAAGCACTCGGGGCAGAAGGTTTCAAGCCGTCCATTGGTAGTTCTACGGCATAACGACCAAACTCGTCTTTTTCTTCAAATGCCACTTCATCGAAAGGCGGCGAGTTAGTGAGCATCCGTGACCAATCCACCTCGGTCAATGCAATGCGTTTGATCTCATCGCCCGAATAACCCATTGCATATAAAGCACCAACAACACTGCCCATACTGGTTGCTGACACATAATCAATATGAATATCAAGGGAGTCAATCATACGCAAAACACCAATGTGCGCCAAGCCTTTCACACCGCCACCACTAAGGGTTAGACCGATTTTGGGTGCAACTAAGGTTGCATTAGCAATAGAATCTAAATTACCTTTTTGGAAAGAAAAAGGAATAATTTGCGCTTGCGTATTTATAATTATGGAGCAAAATACCCCACAAACAATAACAATAAATATAGGAATTCTCATTTGATGATGTTGAACGTGATTATGGCAGCCAACATAAGTAATACTAAAATAAATATCTTACCCGCTACAATTTTATAACGTTTTTTACTTCATTTTGTGTCGTACAAAGGCAAAAAGATAAAATATGATTACTTTTTTCTTTTATAACTTAATTTTCATATTGTATTGTTTTTATCATATCTGACATATACTCTGCTTGAATTTGTTGTATCTCCAACAGCTTTTCCCTTGATAATTCATCAAATGGTCTATTTTCGGGCAACATGCGTATTTCTACTTATGCTTTTAGATTGGTTTTGTTATCATTGTGTACTCGCAAACGTTCTTTTCTGCTTGTCGGTTTTGACTCATTATAATTATTGGTGCTTAGTTCACCGCCAAGTACGACAAAATCAAGTTTAAAAATATTAAAGGATAAACGTCAAAACCAATTTTTTATCATCGAATCCAAGACAATAAAAAAGAAAAAAAGGAAACAATATTTTCAATTTTGATGCTACAGTTTCATTATAAAAAGATTGAGCGATGCTATTTCTGCTATTTCATGGAAAGCTATTCCTTTTTTACGTTTTTTTGCTTCAAAATGTACTCCATTTTTGAATTTGAAACTTTATTAAAAAATATGAATGACTTCCTTAATGACATTAAACGGCTTAAAAACATAGCTGACCTTGGTTTATTGTACGTCAACGACGAATATGAACGCGAGCGATATGCTGAACTACACGAAATCAGTCTCAAACTGATGAGCCAGTTAACAGATACCCCCCTCAGTAAAATGACCAACTTTTATGCACCCATCACTGACTACCCTACCCCAAAAGTTGATATTCGGGCTTTAGTTTTAAATAGTGATAATCAAATCCTTCTTGTTCAAGAGCGTTCCGATGGTCGGTGGGCTTTGCCTGGCGGTTGGGCAGACATTGGCTTATCGGCTCGTGAAGTCGCTGCAAAAGAAGTCCTTGAAGAAACAGGTTTAACCGTCTCGCCTACCCAATTGCTGGCTGTTTTTGATAAGAAATTCCACCCTCACCCTCCACAAGCTTATTATGTCTATAAATTCGTCATCCTTTGTCAATTTATATCAGGTGATTTACGACCCGCACACGACATTCTCGATGTTCGTTATTTTGATATAAATGTCTTGCCACCACTTTCCGAAAACCGTATCCTCAAATCTCAGATTGAACTGGTCTTTCAGAAAGTCCAAACAAATGATTTGGAAACATACTTTGACTAAGTTTTCTAACTACTAAACTCCCGCTGTATGTTGCTGTATGTTGCTGTATGTTGCTGTATGTTGCTGTATGTTGCTGTATGTTGCTGTATGTTGCTG
>JANMJN010000629.1:0-13978 GCA_031371355.1 Saprospiraceae bacterium | reverse complement strand
TGAAAATTTTAAAAGATTAACACTTTAGTAACTAACTAATCTGAAATTTTACGTCAAATTAGTGAATTATTAATCGAAACATTCATTTTTCTAAAAACAAAAAAATCAAAATAAGGATGAAGAAAATCATATTGGGAATTCTCGCACTTACATTATTTATCGGCACAACAACAGCACAAACGCCTGCTGACTTAATTTCGAAAGCTAAAAAAGCGGTCAAAAATATTAGTGGCAAAAAAGAAAAGATCAAAGAAGCTGAAACGGCAATTGATGCCATGATGCAAGCACCAGAAAACAAAACAAATGCAGAAGCTTTGCTCTTGAAAGGTAAGTTTTACAACGAATTAGCTTCGATTGACAATTTGGAACGTTCCAAAAATCAGTTGTTGGGCAAACAATACAAAGCTGAATTCACAAAATCTGGTTTAATGGCTGCCGAAGCTTTGTTGGCTTCAGCGAAAGGAACGGAGGACAAAAAGTTGCTAAAAGACATCATTGCTTCTTTAGCTGAAGCACAATCGAATGTCAATAATTATGGTTCTGATTTGACAGATGCCAAAGACTACGTGGGGGCATACAATAGCTTCAAAAGTGTTTTAGAAATTCACGAGGTGTTGAAAGCCAATGGCTCAAAAAGTTCGCTTGACAAAAAAGCAGATTATGACAAGCAACTGTACCTTGTGGCTTTGCTTTCGACTTATTCTGATAAGGAAAGTGATGCGATGCCCATCTACAAAAAGATGATAGAAGGCAAGACAGATACGGCTTTCATCTATTCGGCGATGTATAAAGCGACAGTTGAGAAGGATAGAGATTTGGCATTAAAGTACCTTGAAGAAGGTTCACAAAAATATCCAGAGGACACTCAAATATTATTTACCAAAATCAACCACTTTTTGAAGGATGGTAAATTAGAAATTTTGGTAACTCAATTGAAAGATGCCATCAAAAAAGAGCCTAAAAACGTAACGCTTTACTTCACTTTGGGCAATGTTTTGGACAATTTGGCAACAGCTGAAAAGGATGAAACAAAACAAAAAGCCTTAGCTGCTGAAGCCTTAGAATACTACAACAAAACGCTTGAATTGGACGCTAAAAACGTAGATGCTATTTACTCTATTGGTGCTTCTTTTTACAACAAAGCAGCTGTTTATAGCAAAGAAATGAAGAAATTGGAGAGCGATTTCAGCAAAGAAGGTCAGAAAAAATACGACGAAGCGCAAAAATTAATGTTAGCTGAATTTGACAAAGCACTGCCTTATTTCCAAAAAGCAGAAGCTTTGAATCCGAATGACCGAAATTCACTTATCGCTTTAAAGGAAATTTTTGCACGTAAAAATGACTTGAAAACAGCGAATGAATTTAAAGCACGTCTTGAAACAATAGACGGCGGTGGTAAAAATGCAACATCATATTTTAAACAATAGATAAGAATTTTAAATCGGTTAAACAATTGGGTGAGAACCCGCGATGGCTAACATTGCGGGTTTTTTGTTTTAGTCATACTATGAATCACTGCTAAGGAATAGTACAAAAATAAATTGCCAAATAATATTTTACAAAGCCCTTGAAAATCAACGTTTTGCAAATTCAACATTCATCATTTATTATTCATCATTTCCTTATCATTCGCTCATTTTTCATAAATTTGGGTTTTGAATTCTTAAATTTTGTTAAAATACTGAGGGGGATGTTACCTCCTAGCCTTACATTTTACCTATGTGTTAAAACAATAAAATGACTAATAAAACCACAACAACACCGCTTATCAGCATAGAAAATATCTACAAAGCAAAGGTCAGGCTGAAAAATATTGCGCTACACACCCCTTTGATGCCTAACCTCAATTGGTCGGAAAAGTATGCTTGTAATATGTATTTCAAAAGAGAAGACTTACAGGTCGTTCGTTCTTATAAAATTCGCGGTGCTTATAACAAAATGTGCACTTTATCACAAGAAGCCATGGACAAAGGCGTAGTGTGTGCAAGTGCCGGCAATCATGCGCAAGGCGTTGCCTTGGCTTGTAAATTACTCAATGTCAAAGGTACTATCTTTATGCCTTCAGTCACACCTAAGCAAAAAGTGTCTAAGGTGAAGTTTTTTGGGCGTGAAAACGTAGAAGTAATATTGACAGGTGATACTTATGATGCCAGTTATCAAGCAGCAAAGGAATATACTGAGGGGCATGACAAGATCTTTATTCACCCTTTCGACGACGAGCATGTCATTGAAGGACAAGCAACTGTTGCATTAGAAATAATTGAGGATTGCGATTTGCCTATTGACTATGTCTTTGTAGCAATAGGCGGTGGCGGTTTGGTAGCAGGATTGGGCAGTTATTTCAAGCAAATTTCACCTAAAACCAAGATAATTGGTGTCGAACCATTGGGTGCACCTTCCATGCACGAAAGCTTGAAACAAGGTAAAGTCGTTGCTTTAGACCATATCGACACATTTGTGGACGGTGCTGCGGTCAAAAAAGCAGGGGAAAAAACATTTTTAATTGCTAAACAGGTTTTAGATGATATGATTCTTGTACCCGAAGGCAAGGTTTGTACGTCTATACTTCAACTATATAACGAAGAAGCGATTGTCGCTGAACCTGCGGGAGCTATTACCATAGCAGCACTTGACTTTTATAAGGATAAAATAAAAGGTAAAAATGTTGTTTGCATCATCAGTGGTGGCAATAATGACATCACTCGGATGGAAGAAATTAAAGAACGGAGCATGCTTTACGAAGGACTTAAGCATTATTTCATCATTGATTTTCCCCAACGAGCTGGCGCATTAAGAGAGTTTTTGAATCAAGTATTGACCCCTTCCAACGATATTACCCATTTCCAATATATCAAAAAGCAAAATAGGGAAACAGGACCCGCTGTAGTTGGTATCGAATTGAAAGAAAAAAGTGAGTATGAAGTGTTGATAAACAGAATGGTTGAGAATGGTATTCGGTATCAAACCCTGAATGACAATCCACGCCTTTATGAATTATTGGTATAAAAAGCTGAAAGCAATCTTTAAACATAGTACATTCATTATATTCTATTTTTTATTTTATATATTGCGGTGCAAATTTTTACATACCCGAAATTAATACGCTTGTAACTACAAATAAAATAAAATAAATATTTATAGTTCAAAACGTTACAATGTAATATCTTTGCCTATGAATCAATTTTAAAAACTTACACAATTCAAAGCTATGAGAGCAGTCATCGTCGAAGACGAAACAAGCGGGATGAAAAACTTACAAAATCTTCTCGCCAAATATTGTGAACAAATCGAAGTCGTCGCCACGGCAGAAGATGTAGAAGGAGCAGTCAAAATGTTCAATAACCCGACTGTATTGCCTGATGTCGCTTTTTTGGATATCAGCTTACCTGATGGATTGGTTTTCCAAGTATTAAATCAAGTTGAAGACATCAATTTCGATATTATTTTTGTGACTGCCTACAAAGATTTTGCCATCAAAGCCTGCGATTACGGCTCCATAGGTTATATCGTAAAACCGATAGACCCCGACGAGTTACAAGCTGCCGTCTCGAGAGTCCGAATAGGAAAAACCAACAAAATCAAAGAACGATTGGAAGTCACCAAAGGGTTTTATTCAAATCCAAATGCTTTTGGAAAAATGAGTATATCTGCTATTGATGGATTTTATTTTATTAATATCAAAGAAATTATGCGCCTTGAAGCAGAAGACAATTACACCCATGTTTTTATGAAAACAGGCGAAAAGATGACCGTTGCAAAAACGATTAAGTCTTATGAAGAATTGTTGTCAGGTGTCAATTTTTTCAGAGTTCATAAAAGGCATCTAATCAACTTAAATTTCATGAGTAAATTTATGAAAGGCGAAAGTCTTGTTGTGATGGATGATGGTATGAAAATAGACGTGTCGCGCCGTCGTCGACCACAGTTCATGGAATTGATGAAACGTTTACAAGTTGAAATACAGGAATTATAAACGATAGATATTATTATTTTCAACTCATTGATATTCATATATTTAGATAATGGGGTTTTATTTTTTGTAAAAAAAAGAATAAGTTATTGTAACTATATTTTGTGTGGTTACGTAAATTTGATGATACGCAGAAAACAAACATTTCAGGGAACGAAGCTCTCTGTTAAAACACAACTAACATCAATCTTTTTTGGTTAACTTTTACTTTAATGATTTTCAGATGTTTAAGCATAAACTTAATGCTTATGTTATTAATTCTGAAATTAGTTCTACTGTAATTTTGTTGTAAGCGTAAATAATCCTATTTTTAATCCACCAAAACGTTGGAAACCACCCATGAATAAATTTAAGTCCTTATTGAGCGAAGACCATAACTTACTTTATACGAATTTTACTAATCCAAGTACTATGATGGGAGACAAAAAAGGAGGCAACAGCAATCATGGTTCAAAAAGTCTGCAAGACCTGAAAAAGGAGTTGCAAGAACTGACAAGTCAACAGTCCCTAACAGTTACCGGGGGCAAAGCATTGGAAAAAGACAAATGGAATAACCACTGTGGTGGAATCGTTCCACAATGAATTTTTACAATGAAGACTTCTGAACCATCGCTCCACTTTGTGTGTTGAGCAAAGAATTGACAAGTTGCAAAACTCAAAAATCGGGAGGCAAGCTTAGGCATTGTCTCCCAATTCTTTTTTTAGGAATAAAGATTTTATGTTATCAACTTTTCTTAATTTTGAGACTTATTTACGGCAATCACCCCCTCAGTAAAATGCCAAAATTTCAAAAAAATCGAAGTTGGAAGTTTGGAAGTGTGAATTAAAACCGATGCTTGCCGTTAACTAAATATACATAGACATGCCCACAAATGCCTTAGTCACTAAACGTATAAAAGAAATTGAAAATCGTCTCAGCCATATCGAAGACGATGCCAATAAGATGTTGGCGCTTAGCGAACTCTCTGAATTTTATACTTTTACAAACATTCGAGAAGCCCAAAAACTATTAGCAGAACTACAAATTCTGTTACAAAAACATCAACATCCCGACTTTTTGTTGCGCTTTCATCTGAATACTGCCATTGTTGAAAACCAATTTTACAATTATAAACTGTCTGAAATCCATTTCAAACATGCCTTAGAAATCGTCGAACACGAAGGCAATATTAGTCAACTCGTAGAAGTCTATATTGACTATGCCGGGACGCTTATCAATCTCAACGAGAAAGAAAAAGCCATGGAATTTATTGCAAAAGCACAACGCCATCTCATTGCTTTTCCCGATAAACTCTTATCAGCACATTTGATTTGCCGCGAAGGAATTGTTTGGTTACACTATACGGATTACGACAAAGCGACTGAATTACTCTTTGAAGCGGAAAAATTGTTTGCGGACATTGAACCTAATAAATTAAAAATAAAGGACTTATACTTTCAAACACTTGTTTATTCGGGGCTTGGACTTATTTTTGAGAAAACAGGTGACCGTGAACGTTGTGTAAAAGCCTATCGAAGAGTTGTCGAAATGTGTGAAAAAGCAGGCATCAAAAGTCGATTAGCCTGGCATTACGTGAACGTTGGCAAAGCCTATATGACACTTGACGATTATGACAATGCAGAAGAGTTTTTCCTCAAAGCCGACCGCATCAAAGATGATATTAGCCTCTCAGCAAGAGCGCATGCAACCGCCAATTTGGGTTTTTGTTATTACCTTGGTGGGCGTTACGATGAGGCTTTAAACCTCTACAATCGAGCAGAAATCATATACAAACGTAAAACTGACGATTACGAAAATCTATCTATTTTGTCCAGGTGGAAAGGGCTGCTTTTTGATGCTATTGGCAAATCAAAACGAGCAGAAAAACGGCTCGTCGAAGCGCTCGAACTCGCCAAATTGGGTAAAGATACCAAACAACAAGCCATTATTTGCCGCGATATTGCCGATATGTATGCCGATAAAGGTGATTACAGGAATGCCTACGATTACGAAGTTCTCCACAATCAATTTGTACGAAAGTATTATGAAGATACCAATAAAATAAAAATCGACGAGCTTGAATTTAAGTACGAAGCCGAACGCCGGCGAAAAGAAGCCGAACTACTGCGCTTACAAGCTACTGGTCTGCAGCTAAAAGCCCTTCGTGCCCAAATGAATCCGCATTTTATGTTCAACGCACTCAACTCGATTCAATATTATATCAACAACAACGACCGTGAATTTGCAGGTAAAAGTTTGGCTCGTTTTGCCAAATTGATGCGAGCAAGTCTTGAATATTCAGAATTGGAAGTCATTTCGTTAGAAAATGAAATCGAGTTTTTGGAAGACTATCTCCTTATCAATCAACAACTTAGGTTTGAAAATCGGCTTGAATATACCCTAACCGTTGACGAAGACATCGAAGAAGACATTATAGGCGTTCCCACTATGATTGTACAACCATATATCGAAAATGCTATTGAACACGGCATCAGACCTAAAAAAAGTGGCTTGATAAAAATCGAATTTAAACTCGTTGACGACACCGCCATCTTGTGCATTATTGAAGACAATGGCGTGGGTCGCGCTCGAGCAAGAGAAATACAAGCCCTCGACGACTACCATCTGAAACATAAATCAAGGGGAACGAGCATTACTGAAAAACGTTTAGAGATTCTTCACGCCTCCAAAAAAAATGCATTTTTCGTAAAAACAATTGACTTGATCGACCCCCTCAGTAATAAACCAATAGGGACACGCGTCGAAATTCAAATTCCGATTGTAGAAATTCCTTATAAAAATCAAGAGTAACCAATCAATGAACTATTAACGATAATCAGCAACAATATGGTGAAACAATCCTTCGTACAAACCACTGAAGCCCCGTCGCTTTACGATAACCTCGAAAAAATGTCCGTTTCCGAAATGTTGAAAAACATGAACGATGAGGACAAAAAAGTACCGTTTGCCGTCGAAGTAGCTTTGCCTCAAATTGAGGCATTAGTAAAAGCTGCATATGAGCGCATGCGCGAAGGCGGACGGCTTTTCTATATCGGTGCAGGTACAAGTGGACGTTTGGGTATCCTTGATGCTTCTGAGATTCCACCAACCTATGGTGCACCGACCGATTGGGTCATTGGTACGATTGCTGGGGGCGACCATGCCATCCGCAATGCCGTTGAATTTGCCGAAGACGATGAGGAACAAGCTTGGAAAGACCTAAAAATCTACAACCCCGATGCCGATGATATTCTCGTGGGCATAGCCGCTTCGGGTAGAACACCTTATGTCATAGGTGGCTTGCGCAAAGCACGTAATGAGGGGTTGCTCACAGGTTGTATCGTTTGTAATGTCGGTTCGCCCGTCGCCACAGAATCAGAATTTCCTATTGAAGTCGTCGTGGGTTCTGAATTTGTAACAGGCTCAACACGTATGAAATCAGGAACAGCGACTAAGCTCGTCCTCAATATGATTTCAACCAGTTTAATGATAAAAATGGGACGTGTCAAAGGCAATCGCATGATAGATATGCAGTTGACCAATGAAAAGTTGGTCAATCGTGGCGTTAGAATGATTATGTTTGAATTGGGCGTGGACTTGAAAACAGCCACTACTTTACTCACCGAACACGGCTCTGTAAGACATGTTATTCAAAATTTTAAGCAACCATGACCCCCTCAGTATAAAAACTCGAAAACGAGGTAAAAGGTAAAAAGAGATAAAATAAACAGCGAAAGTGTCATTTTGATGCTTTCGCTGTTCTTTTTAACGACAAAATGTCAGTCGCGCCTCAGTTAATCTGCCATTTTGACTGCTATTGCAGCTTGGTATTTTAATTGCAATTATGGTTTCAACATTATTGCTTATTTTGATGTTGAATACATGATAGTCCGTTAAAAAGACTCAAACAATTTTTATAAACTTCAAAATCAAAAAAATGAAATTAGATATTTCGATTCCGAAGGAATTATTGGCGCAAATTGATTTTGCTAATACCATCAACGGCGGTATGATCGAAACAAATGCTCAAGCTTGGCGCGAAGAAGATGGCTATAAATTGGTCTTAAAAGCACCGAGTGTCGATATAGATAAAATTCAAATCCAAACAGCGAACCAAAGGTTTATGATTTACTATATGATAGACGTATTGGAAGGTAAAGAGCAAATACCTTACTTTTTAGTCAACTTACCCCTTTCGCCAGAAGTGGATGTGGAACATATTTCTGCAAAATTTGAAAACGGACGTATATATATACGTGCACCATTCAATGATTGGGCAAAAGGCGGAAGCCATCATATTGACATTGATAAATATTGACAAAAGATTAGTTAGGGAAATATGGTTTAACACACAATTTTAATAGCTCTAAACATCGTTTAGGGCTATTTTTTCATATACATCTCGCCATCGTTCCCACCCCTCAGTATTTGAAAAACTAGAATTATGCCAAAGCGTCATAAAAGTACCGCCAACCATTTGGGTCTCTTTTATCAATATTTTGACACTTTCTATGGCTTCATCGGGGGACAGTTTAAGGTAGTCCCGAAGGGTCACATCCATCACTTGGAAAGGGAGAATCCACAAATCCGTCACTTGATTTTTTGTCAAATCGAACCAACGAAAAGGTGTTGCAATACTGGCTCGAAAACCAATATCGTCAGCATAACCCATTGAATAATCTTGTTTTACGCCTAATGCTAAAAGATTATGATAGGTTTCTGGAAACCGCAATTTCAGAAAATGTTGACGACTCAAAAGAAGTGGTTGGTCGGTCAATCTTTCAAATCTTTCTTTCTCTTTTTGTAAAATACCTAAATCAAAATTAGACCTATAAGAAGGATGTAAACCAACGGTGTAGTTTGAAGAAATAAAACGAATAAGCTCTTGAAATGCCGAATTGCGCACATTTGGGTTTTTATCAAATGCTGCATGATCGCCTAAAAGCAAAAAGAAAATAGGTTGGGGACTATGCTTCTGATGCACATCAAAAATATAATCAAAAGTAAAATCAGGATCGTCTTTTACCCCCCTCAGTATATTTACCCTATTTTTTAATGCAACGACATTCAAATTGAGAATATCTTTGACAAAACCGCCTAAGGCTCTGAAAAAACCTTTGTTTTTGTATTTCCAGGGCATATCAATATCAAAAGTTGGTTGATACCGATATTGAGGCAAAGTTGTTTTAAGGTCTGGAAACAACTCATATAATCGTTTATTAATTTCCATCACCCATTGATTGACAATGGGTCTTTGTAAAAAACCAAGCTTTTGGGCAATGCCGTGTTTAGCGGCAAAACGATTATGATTGTCCAAAAGAGTCGGGTCAACGACATACTCTTCATAGCGCGTAACCAGTAAGAATATGGCTACTAACACATCAAAATCAAAAGGCGAAGAATAAAGAAAATCAGAGAAATCAATGTCAATATGCTTTCTAAAAATTTCATTTTCAAACAATATTGTTTGGTTTTGAATAAAAAACAGCTGTTTGGGAGAGATTTCACCTGAATTACTGATCATAGATTCCTTTGGAAGGGGGGTCTTGTGATAGATTATTTTGGGCAATTTACTATCGCGATACGCCTTTTCATTTTGAGTGAAAACAATAGTCAAACCCAGCAAATCTTGGAAAACAAGTTCTGCAACATAAATCAAGCGTTGGGTAATAGAATAAGAAAAAAAAACGATTGAACTGTTATACATTACTGAATTCTAAATTTTATATCAAATAAGTAAACAAATTTTAGGCTTTGGCTGATAAATTCTTCAAAAATAGGGCGTAATTTGCCATCTTAATTTTACATTTAGAAACAATAATAGCTTTTTCATAAAAATCCTTTACTATCATCTAAAAATAAAGACTTAAATCCATATGTCTAAAGAATCCAACAACACAGCTACTGCAGCAGCTGCCGCAAACAACAGCGGCGCAATGGGTATGTTCGGCGACATGAGCTTGTTGCGCGAAATCATCATGGGTCCAAAAGTCATCGAATATGAGCAAAAGTTCACTGATACTGATGCCCTTATTCAGAAAAATGACAATACAACTCAGGCACTCATTAAAAAAATTAATGACGAGACTTTAGCGCACATTCAACAAAATGAAGATGCAACTAAAGCGCGTTTTGAGGCTTTTGAACGGGATATAAACGCTCGTTTTGACCGCTTAGAGGAATTAATGAACCAAAACGTTGACAAAATTAATACTCAGATGAACAATATGAGTAAAAAGGACAAAGCTGGTTTGGCTGATTTACTCGTTGAGTTGAGTAAAAAATTGAAAGATTAAGACATGACAAACGGGCAATTGCAAGAACCGCAAGACGAGACTGTATTGATGTCGCAACTGAAAGAGATTTTGTTGCGCGATGACCGTTCTACCCTTGAAGAATTGCAACGCACCTTGAATGAAAAGCAGTTATTAGCTGAAAAAATCAATCCAATTGTTGAAGACCATTTGACTTTTTTAAGGCAAAATTTCCCTAAAGAATACGCCAAAATCGTCAACAGAATGGTTGAACAAAAATTGAAATCGAGCCAAACTGAGATTTTGGATGTCATTTATCCCGTTATGGGTAAAATGATAAATAAGTATATTGCCTTCCAATTTCAAGAAATGAAAGACAGTATTAATGCTCGTATTGATGCACTTTTTTCAAAACAAGGTATTTTTTGGTGGATTAGGAACAAAATATTTGGACTTGACGACGCAGAGGTGCTGTTATCTGGTTTAAATATGCCCATCATAGAAGAGATTTTTGTGATTCAACGCGATTCCGGTTTGCTCTACGGCAGTGCAGCTTTGTACCCCACAATCAAACGGGATGTCGTTGCGGGTATGTTGACAGCGATTAAAAATTTTGTAGAAGATGCTTTTGAGCGCGAACATGAAGATTTGGAAATGATCCAATACGGAACATATAAAATCCTCATAGAAAACATGCCGTCTCATTATTTTGCTTTAGCTATGAGCGGTTCGATTTCTAATACTGAGGGGGCGGCATTACGGAATCAAATTATTGACTTCATTCAAGAAAACGAACTATTACAAAGTGATAATTTTAATTCTTCATCACAAGAAAGAATTTCACAAGCACTTGACAATCAATTTATTGTACCGCAAAGAGAACGGTTACAAAAAATGAAAATAAAACAGAATCCAACAAAATGATAAGTAAAAAAGTCATACTTACGGGTAGTTTCGGGGTCGGTAAAACTTCGCTTTTCAATCGTTTTATCTATCAACAATTCAGCGACAAATACATGACCACAATAGGTGTTAAGGTCAATAAAAAAGATATTATCGTTGAGGATGAAGAGGTTTCCATGCTTTTATGGGACATAGCGGGTGAAATTTCTCAAGACAAAGTTCCAGCGTCTTATTTTCTAGGAACCGGTGGCATTATATATGTTATTGATTTAAGCCGTTCCTCGACATTTGACAATATGGTATCTGATATTGAATTTTTGAACGATTTACTACCAGAAAGCTCCCTCATGATTGTCGCTAATAAAGTTGACCTTGTGACAGAGGAACAATTAGAAAATATCAAGCAAACTATTGCTCAAAAATGGGACTTTGCAACAAGTGCTAAAACAGGTGAGAATGTCGAGGACATGTTCATCGAACTTGCTAAAAAATTAATCGCAAATCATTGGTAATGCAAGAGACTGTAACACAATTTAACACAGATATAAACAAAATTGCTCATCAGCAAATTTTGATGGATTCTCATGGTTTCATACTGGAGAGTACAGACACTATCTTTTCAACATTGCCACAGCGGCATCGTCCCGTGATGGAATGGTCTCCATTTATTGAGAGCATTTTTCCCGTATTAATTAATTTAGATCTCGACACCCCAGAGATTTTCATCCCCCGTGTTGAATTCAAAGCAAACGGTGTATCAACGTATTATGATTGCTCCTTTTTATGTATAGAATGGAATGGCGTTCAGCCCACTATTGTCTGGAACATTTTTGAAAATACAGAAGATATTGAAAAAATTCAACAAGAGCAGCAAACAATCAATGAAGGTCGTCTAAGAGATGAAGCATAACTTTTAAAAAAAAATGCATCAAGGCTAAAGCTTGATGCATTTTAATTCATTTAAAATCAATGATTTAAGAATTCATATTAGATTTAACTTCAACTTTGCGCCATCATCAAATTTTGTTGCCCTTCAATAACCTTTAACTTGTCATAAATCACTACCTCAATTGCCTTATCACTTAGATTTATTACTTCTACACCTGTTTTGGAGACTTTAACTTCCATAATCGCCCCTCTAAAACGGACTTTGAAAGCTATAGATTGCCATTTTTCAGGCAAATACGGATTAAAATGAACCTGTCCATTTTTCACACGCATACCCCCAAAGCCTTGAACAACGGACATCCATGTACCTGCCATTGAAGTTATGTGCAATCCGTCTTCTGTATCGTTGTTGTAATCATCGAGGTCAAGGCGGCTTGTACGCCAATACATCTCCATCGCTTTCGGGTAATTGCCGATTTTACAAGCTAAAATAACATGAACACAAGGCGATAACGACGATTCATGCACCGTCATCGGTTCATAAAAATCGAAATTACGCCTAATGGTTTCCAAGTCAAAATCGTCTTCAAAGAAATATAAGCCTTGTAAAACGTCTGCCTGTTTGATAAAACAACTCCTCAAAATCCTATCCCACGACCATTTTTGATTTAAAGGACGGTCTTCAGGGCGCAAATCAACGACATGCATCAAGTCTTTATCAAGGAAATCCTCTTGCTGTAAGAAAACACCCAACTCTTTACTTTCAGGTAAAAACATTTTTGCTTGAATATCAGCCCATTTTGCCAATTCAGCCTCTACATCAAAATCTGTCTTGTCCAAAATCGCTTGATACTGAGGGGGTGTATTTTCACGCACCCACGCCAAACTTTCCGCCGCATATTTCAAGCACCAAACAGCGATATAGCTTGTGTACCAATTGTTATTGACATTATTTTCATATTCATTTGGTCCTGTCACACCAAACATGACGTATTGGTTTTTATGTTTTGACCAATGAACCCGTTGTGCCCAAAAACGGGCAATGCCAATCAGCACTTCTAAACCGTATTCAGATAAGTATTCTATCTCACCTGTGTAATTGATATAATCATAAATAGCATGAGCAATCGCTCCGTTTCGGTGAATTTCCTCGAAGGTAATTTCCCACTCATTATGACATTCTTCACCATTCATCGTGACCATCGGATACAGAGCAGCACCGTTAGTGAATCCCAATTTTTGAGCGTTTTCAATCGCTTTTTCAAGGTGTTTATACCTGTAAACCAATAAATTACGTGCAACCTTTTCGTCTGCATTAACCAAATAAAAAGGGAGGCAATACGCTTCCGTATCCCAATAAGTCGAGCCACCGTACTTCTCACCAGTAAACCCTTTAGGTCCAATATTAAGCCTTTCGTCTTCGCCTGTATAGGTTTGATTGAGTTGAAAAATATTGAAACGAATGCCTTGTTGTGCTGCCACATCGCCTTCAATCACGATGTCCGATTTTGACCATTTATCCTCCCAAGCCGCCGCTTGTTCAGCAAGTGCTTTGTCAAAACCTTTTTTCTCAAATTTTTTGAGTACGTCTTGACAGTCTTTTAAAAGTGTTTCAGTCGGATGATTTTCAGAAGACAAAACGGCGGCATATTTATAAACGACCACTTCCGACCCTTCAGTAACAGGCACATCGACCGTGCAAGCCGCATATTTTTCTCTCTTGCGCCGAAAGGCAACAAAATCATCAATCTCTTTGCCTTTGTGAAAAATGCTAAACTTCATGCCCGTTGCCACTTGAAAAGCTGTTTTTTTGGTTTCTGCAACGACATAAGCCTGTGCGTTTTTCACAACTTTGGTCACTTCTTTCCAAAATTTTTCATCCCAATTAGTATCTTTATTCGAAATATCGGCATCTACGGAGGGGGTCACAGACAATTTACCTTTGAAATTGACCGCCGTAATGGCATAGCGAATCGCACCACA
>JANMJN010000570.1:0-10471 GCA_031371355.1 Saprospiraceae bacterium | reverse complement strand
CCATTGCCATTGTAACCAATTATCGCATCAAAACTTTCGCCAAAATAATGCGCTTGGTCGCTGCGATATTGCGCAAGCATGGAAGCCATTTCGTACTCCGGAACAGCACGTTCCAACAGCGTTTTTTCTAACCACATAAAGGCTTTTGTCAATGCCACGCCATCTTTGACCATGACTTCACGTATCAACCGTTGTTCTATTTCGTTTTTCACCGCTTTCATCATGATAGAAAAGGTCTCGCCTTCAATGACATGAACACGGTCTAATAAGCTAAACAATTGAAAATTAATATTGCCCGAATCAATCGTAATTGACTGGTTCTCATCGAGTTGCGATAGGAAATCACTCACCATTGCATACGGTCTGATGATAACACCATCGTTGTTCAAAGCTGTTTTTATGTCCGCAGGTACTTTTGACGGTTCAATAAATAAATCGCACCGTTCCATACCTATAACCAAATAAGCGACAAAAACGGGGTTACACGCCACGTCCGACCCACGCAAATTGAGTGTCCATCCAATATCATCTAATGTTGTAACTAAATGAAAATCAGCTCCTTTCGCTTTCATTTTTGTACGAATATCTGTGAGTTTTTCCGCCCTCGATTTACCAGCAAACACCACATCATGTTCAAAAATTTCTGCCTCGGGCAACGACGGACGGTCTTTCCAAATCGGTGAAATCAAATCCGCATCCGTCACGAGGTGTATGTTTTTCTTGTCAAACATTTTTTGCATACTCCGCACTTGACCAACTGAAAACAAAGAACTGTCGCAACCCACACGGCTATTTTCGGGCAAGTTCTCCGCCAACCAGTCAATATGTTCCGGTGCACCTTGCTGGATTTGTTTTTTCAATTCAAAAGCAGAATCTTTGGTTTCCATTTCACATTGTAGGAAATAGCGACTGTCCGTCCATACATAAGCCGTTGATTGTGTGATGGTTACATAGCCCATCGAACCCGTAAAGCCTGAAATCCAAGCCCGCGACTGCCACAAACCTGCTGGATATTCAGATTGATGCGGGTCACTTGACGGTATGATATACGCATCTAAGTTGTTGGTCGTCAACAGTTTGCGAATCGCTGTGAGTTTTTCGTTAATTGTCATAATTAATAATGATGCTATTTGATTAATGAGCTTTTTTTTTCATCTTATACGCTTTGAAAGAATCTGAATAAAAAATACTTTTAGAGACTTTCATAGCTTACAGAATGACAAAAAAAAGCGAAATTGGTGAGTTTTGTTTTAAAATCCGTTTTTTTCGGTAAAAATATAAATTTAGGGCATGATACCTTTCGTTGACATACATACACATTTTGCAAAAGCAAAAGAAAATGTGATTTCTATCCAAAATTTTGCGCAAACAGAATGGGAAAATGCTCTTTTTACTGAGGGGGGTCATTGGGCTTCTACAGGTTTGCACCCTTGGTATTTGACAAAAGAAAATGCTGAAATTGATTTTAAAAAACTGATACAACTCGTTGACAATCAAAATATTATCGCCATCGGTGAATGTGGTTTGGATAAATTAAAAGGAGAAAGTATTGATTTTCAAACAGATATTTTTGCAATGCAAATTCGTCTGGCTGAATCCGTTCAAAAACCAGTCATCATTCATTGTGTACATGCTTTTAATGAAGTGATTGCTTTGAAAAAGAAACTAAAACCAACCGTTCCTCTTATTATTCATGGTTTCAACAAAAACGAGACGATTTTGAAAGAACTGCTTAAAAATGGTTTTTATATTTCGATTGGGGCTGCTATACTGAGGGGGGATAAAAAATTTGAAAAAACTGTTTTAGAGATTCCTTTGGAGCAACTTTTTTTTGAAACGGATGACAAACGTATGGATGTTCAAGAGATTTACGAAGCATATAGACACGCGTCAAATTTAGAGCTAACTGATTTGAAATCAATTATTTATGAAAACTATACACAAAGGTTTACTAAATTTTAAAATTTAGTAAACCTGCTTTAAGTCATTCCGCCTTCTCCAAAATAGGTACCAAATGGTCAATTTCCTTTTTCTCAAAAGTATCCAAATGACCTAAATCCACCGTTGCCTGCCCTTCAGTATCGAAACCGAAAATACGGATAAATTTCGCACCCCATTCTATTTCATCCATAGAATAGGAATATCTTGAAAATACATTTTGGTCAAAAGTTTCATCAAAACCACTCATCAAAATCATCACTTCGGGCAAGGCTTTTTCAAAATCTGCTTGATTCATGCCATAAAAAGGGCTATTTTCATCAATTGGATGTACGATTGTCCATGACGAAGGGAAAAAAGTGATTGTTTCACGCTCCAAAGCCAAAGCCATAAAACGGCGAATCGGCTGCCCCGCTGCGTCCAACGAATCGAAATCAAGCAGGCTCACAGTTACTTGTGCGACCATATTCATTAAACTCGAATTATAAGTATTCGCAATACGAAACATCAAGCCTGTGATTTCCTGCCCCTGCAAAGTATAAGGTGCAACGACCGCTTTTTTTGAAAAAATAAGAATCGAAGGGGCTTTTGAGAATCGGGCATATAAAATACCCGTAATGATGGCAAAACTCATCAAGCCGACTAACGCTTGCAACGAAGCAACGGCACTTGCGCCAAAACCCATTGGGTTGATACGCCCATAGCCCACTGTCGTAAGGGTTTGTGCTGAAAAGAAGTAAACTTCCCAAAATTTGTCCATTTCGGTCTTGTAAATCATGCCCGTCAATTCGTCCATGCCGACCATATAATAAACCGCTACAAAAATGGCATTGACCAAACTATACCACAACACAATCACAACCATTAAGCGCAGCCATGTTGCGGTTATGAGAAAATGAAAAATATTGAACGTTTGATAAAACGGCAAGCCAATACGTGTATAATTATACGTACCATCAGCGTTAATCAGCCTGCGTTGTCGGGCGTCGGTCGTGCCAAAACCGAGTTCTTTACTCTCTTGTTGGAGTGTTTTTTTCTTGAAAAAACGTCTTTCTAATGCCATAAATAATTATTAATCAATTGGTTGTTAAAAAATAATTACGATGATGGAAACTCCACAAAATTACGTGGTGTCTCGTAAAGTCTCACTTTTATGTCAAATTCGGGTTCAATACACCCCCTCAGTATTTTCCATATAACGACCACAATATTCTCTGCTGTTGGGTTCAAATCCCGAAATTCAACGGTGTCGATATTCAGATTTTTATGGTCAAAACGCTGCTCAATTTCTTCTTTTATGATTTTTGACAATTTGCCCAAATCATAAACATAACCCGTTTCGGGGTCAATATCGCCAGTGATATTGACTTCCAGTTCGTAATTATGCCCATGATAATTGGGGTTGTTGCATAAACCGAATACTTCACGGTTTTTCTCATCAGACCATTTTGGGTTGTGCAAACGGTGGGCGGCATTAAAATGCGCTTTTCGGAAAACGGAAACTTTCATATTGTATATGTGAATAAGTGATTGAATGATTTTCTAACAAAAATAACAAAGCAATGTTTTAACAGAAATATAAAAGGGTTTAATTTGAAAAAACACCTTTTTAGTCGTCTATGTTGCCAAGTCTGTCGTCTTTTAATCGAACTCACCGATTGGAAGAGATTAAAAAGTGTTATCTTAACGATTATTATAAAACAATTATTCACCTAATAAAAATAGAAAGACACATGACACTCGTTATTTTAGGCTGTATTTTGTTAGCAGTCAGCTACGTTTTGATGGGTTTGGACAATCGCCCAGTAGCACAGGCATCGAAAAGTGTTCGTATGGTTAGCTATGCTGTTATTGCCCTTGGTTTATTGATGGCTTGCATCAAGCAAATTGATGCAGGGGAAGTCGGTGTGCAAAAACTGTTTGGTAAAGTCGAAGACCGTGTTTTAGAAAGTGGTTTGAATTTCGTCAATCCGCTTGTCAGCGTGACGGATATGAATATTCAAACACAAAACTACACGATGTCGGGTATTCACAACGAAGGAAAACAAGCAGGAGATGACGCTATTCGGATTCTGTCAACCGATGGTTTGGAGTTGACGATTGACCTGACCGTTCTGTATCGCGTCAATAAAACAGAAGCACCGCGTATCATTCGTGAAATCGGTACCAACATCGAAGACGTCATTGTTAGACCCGTGACAAGGACGAAAATACGCGATAATGCTGTTTATTATACAGCCATTGACCTTTATTCAATAAAACGGGAGGAATTTCAAAGTCGCATTTTCAAAGACATTGACACTATTTTCAAGCAACGTGGATTGACTTTGGAGCAATTACTCATTCGCAACATTGCTTTGCCTGAATCAGTAAAAGAGGCAATCGAAAAGAAAATCAATGCCGAACAAGATGCTCAAAAGATGCAATACGTTTTGCAAAAAGAGAAGCAAGAAGCAGAAAGAAAGCGTGTCGAAGCACAAGGTATTGCCGATTATCAACGCATTTTGTCAACCGGTTTGAGTGACAAAATGCTGCAATATGAGCAGATAAAAGCGCAAAAAGAGTTGGCTTTGTCGCCAAATGCCAAAGTCGTTATTATGAATGGCAAATCTGCGCCGATATTGATTGGGCAGTAGTTATTGGGGGATTAGGGATTAGGGATTGGTTGCTGTTAACCAGTAACCAATCCCCAATACCCAATCCCTAATCCAAAAAAAAGCCGCTTTTGTCTATCAAAAGGGACAATCGTGTTTAGAAAGCCGACATTCGTGTTTTGGATAATTCGTAAACCACCCCCTCAGTAAAATCATAAAAATCCGTCTCAATTTGTGAAACATGATGAATTTCAGTGAAATACTAAAAATGGCGCTTGAATCCATCCGCGCCAATGCCTTGCGATCAGTTTTGACATTGCTCATCATTGCAGTCGGTATTATGTCCTTGGTTGGCATATTGGCGGCATTGGATTCCGTACTGAACTCGCTCAATGAAAGTTTCAACAGCTTGGGCAGCAATTCATTTACGATTGAACGAAAATTTCAAGACATCAAAGGCAATAGGGGTGGCAGACGTGCCAAAGTCGGGCAACCGATAGATTTTGACCAAGCACAGGAATTTAAAGAACGTTTTGATTATCCTGCAAAAGTGACGATTTCGATAAATGCAACAGGTAATGCAGTGATACAACAAGGTGATAAGAAAACAAATCCAACCGTTTCAGTCACAGGTGCTGACGAAAATTACTTGGATGTGAAAGGCATGGACTTATCTTTTGGACGTAATTTTTCGGATGGTGAAATAAAATCTGGCGCAAATAAAGCCATTATTGGCAGTGAAATCGTCAAATTATTGTTTGATAATGATGAACAAAAAGCTGTAAACGACGATATTTTGATTGGCAACCTCCGCTATCGAATTGTTGGTGTTTTGAAATCAAAAGGTTCTGGCGGCGGTTCACAAGGTGCCGACAGGGTCGTTATTATCCCTTTGTTGAATTCAAAACAAGTTTATGACTCCAAAGGTGCCGATTACAACATCAATGTCTCAACCGCTACTGCCACAGACATGGACGCTGCAACGGATGTATCAACAGGGCTATTTCGACAAGTTCGAAAACTACGTATTGACAAAGACAATGATTTTGAAATCACCAAATCTGACGGTCTTTTGTCTATTTTAAAAGAAAATACGGTTAGTATCCGTTGGGCAACGATTGGCATTGGCTTAATTACGCTACTTGGCGCATCAATTGGTCTTATGAACATCATGCTTGTCAGTGTCACTGAACGCACCCGCGAAATCGGTATTCGCAAAGCCTTAGGTGCAACACGGTCGAGCATTCTGTCTCAATTTTTGACCGAAGCGATAATGATTTGCCAGTTTGGTGGTTTGGTTGGTATCATTTTAGGTGTTTTGGCAGGTTTGGGTGTATCATTGGCGATGAAAAGTACCTTTCAAATGCCTTGGGCTTGGATAACTTTGGGTGTTGTCACCTGTTTTGTCGTCGGCTTATTTGCCGGTTTGTATCCTGCCTTAAAAGCGGCACGGCTTGACCCAATCGAATCCTTACGATATGAATAGAAAGTGAAAAGTGAAAAATACTGAGGGGTGCTTGATAACAAAAAACGCCTATTTATTCAAAGGAACTGTAAATTTCGCATTGTCAAAGCTAAGCCAGCGCCTCCATTGTTATTGGTTTGTGGGGTAAAACGAAGTCCAGACTGTGCAGAATCTCTATTAATTTATTTTTTTCAGAATAATTGTATCCAAAATCTAAATCCTCAAAGCTTTTCAGATTCGCTATATTTGGATGATAGTTTTTAATAAAGCCCCTGATGGCAACGTGTGTTCAATAATTTTAGCACCAAAGTCAAGCAAAACAACAGCGGTGCAGGGTTCGATATTTTCGCCGAAACTTACTATCAAAAAGACACCCCCTCAGTATAAACCCACAAAAATCAGTTAAAAAGTACATCCATGGTCAAATCATTCTGCACCAACAGCTCGTATTCTTAATTAACCATTGGAAGAAAAATTAATGCCTCCCCTTGCGAGCTGTGCAATTTTGCCTATGAGTCATCCATTCATTTTTTATTAACCAATTATTTCTTTTTTGTAAAAAGCCTTTTTGTTAGTATATTTGTCAATAAATTTAAAAAAAAATGACTATTTACAGTGTTTATGACCAAATTGCTGAATTGATTGCAAGCCTTCCACCTGCAAAGGTTTTAGCGTTGCGCCCTCCCCAAGATGTTGTTAAACGTTTCGAGTTTTTAGTTGAAAAATCAAAAAACAATGAACTTGATGCTCTTGAAAAAGATGAATTAGACCATTTTATTGTTTTAGAACGGCTCATACGTTTATCTAAAATCCGTGCAAAAGGTTCTATGGCATGAGCCGTTATCTATCCAATAAACTTAAAGAATTAGTCCCCAAACGTGCAAATTTTCGCTGCGAATACTGTCGTCTTAGCGCAGAACTCTCTTACTTTCCATTTCATATAGAACATATAATAAGCCTCAAACATGGAGGGAAAACAATTTCTATAAACCTTGCTTATGCTTGCCCTCTTTGTAATATTAAAAAAGGCTCTGATATTGCAACAATCTTGAATAATCCCGATGTTCTTATTCGCTTTTTTAATCCAAGAATCGATAATTGGCATGAGCATTTTATTATTGAAGATACAGGCTTAATTGTCTCCAAAACTTCTATTGGCGAAGCCACTATCAAAATATTTAATTTCAATCATCCCGATTCAATTATTGAAAGGTTTGAAATGATTCATTTTGGCACCTTTTAAGCCATTTTTACCCCCTCAGTGTTCCGTGACTTTCAGCGATTTGAATCCCGATATATTAATTATATCTCCCACATATCACCCCAAAGCCGATTCCCGCCATCAATATAAACCGTTTCGCCTGTGATGTAAGCGGCATTTGTTAGAAAAAGCGTTAGTTCCGCCACTTCCTCGACCGTTCCAAGCCGCTTCATTGGTATTTTAGCTTCGATACCTGCGACCATTTCCTTTGGATAATTTTCTAAACCAGACGACAATATGATGCCTGGTGCTACGCAATTGATACGAATGCCCCGACTGACCCATTCAATTGCTAAGGTTTTTGACAAATTCATCACCCCTGCCCTTGCTGCTGCCGAGTGACTCATGCCTGGAAAACCTTTATAGTTGTTCAAGACAATATTGACAATACTACCTGCATTTTGCTTGAAAAAAAAGCGTTTTGCCATCTCCTGCGTCACAAACCATGTGCCGTTGAGGTTGGTATTGATGACGGCATTCCACCCTTTTTCAGAAATATCTTCGGCTGGAGAAGGAAATTGTCCACCTGCATTGTTGATAAGGATATCCAGTTTACCGCTTTGCGTCTCAATCATATCGGCAAGGTGCTTAATGCTTTCTGTCTCACGAATGTCTAAAGTGAAAGCCTTAACACCCGTACCGTAGCGGTGCAAAGTCATAACGGCTTGGTCAAGTCGCTCTTTTTTGCGTCCTGCAATGTAAACTTCTGCACCCAGTATCAGAAATTGTTTAGCAATTTCAAGCCCAATGCCAGAGCCGCCCCCTGTGACGAGTACTGTTTTTCCTTTAAAAAGGTCTGATTGAAACATAATGAAAATGTTGATTTATGTTGATTGTTATTCAATTTACTTAAAGCGTGAAATTAGAAAAAGACTGGCATAATTTAATTAGAATAACTATTTTCACTGATCAGAATCAACCGAATAGTTGTGTTAGTAGGGCAAATCAAGTAAACTATCTAAATCGGACAAACTAATAAAACGTCACAAGCCTTAAAATTTCAAAAAAAATCTATCTTTGACCCCGAAAATCACAAATTCAAAGAGAAAAAATCACCCAATATGAGGATGAAACAATGCACAATCAAAGCGGCGGCAACCGTCAAAGGTGTAGGATTACACACAGGCGAAGTCGTTACTTTGACTTTGCGCCCTGCACCTGAAAATCACGGCTATAAATTTCAACGCATTGATTTACCAGATGCACCCATTATTATTGCTGATGCAAGCAAAGTCGTCGCAACGAATCGTGGAACAGTGATAAAAGAAGGTAATGCGCAAATTAGTACCGTTGAACATGTATTGTCTGCACTCATTGGCTTAGGTATTGACAATATTTTGCTTGAAATTGACGGCGGTGAAGTGCCCATTTTAGACGGTTCTGCTTCAATTTTTGTACAAAAAATAACAGAAGCAGGCATAGCCGAACAAAATGCAGACCGAGAGTATTTCGATATTACAGAAACCATTACCTTTAAGGACGAAAATACAGGTGCCGAATATGTGGCAATGCCCGCTGATGAATACTGTTTGACAACGATGATTGATTTCAATTCTGCGGTCTTAGGTCAGCAGTTTGCCTCGCTCGATTCGACCCCTCAGTATGAGTTGGAAATAGCACCCGCCAGAACCTTTGCCTTTTTGCATGAATTAGAATTTATGCTCAATCAGGGTTTGATAAAAGGAGGCGATTTGGACAATGCCATTGTTATCGTTGACCGCATGATGTCGGAAGAAGAATTGGCGGATTTGGCTAAAAAACTCAATAAACCACAGATCAAAATCGAGCATGAAGGCGTATTGAATACAACCGCTTTACGCTTTCAAAACGAACCAGCTCGACATAAACTGTTGGATGTCATAGGCGATTTGGCTTTGGTGGGCAAATTTATTAAAGGAAAGGTCATCGCTAAAAAACCGGGGCATACGTCGAATGTTGCTTTTGCTAAGGTCTTAAAACGCCATTATGCAGAGCAAAAAAAACAGCGCGGGATTCCAAAATATGACCCCTCAGTAAAACCTGTGATGGATACGACGCAGATTATGCAAAAATTGCCGCATCGTTATCCGTTTCTTATGGTAGATAAAGTGTTAGAAATAACCCCGACAAGTATCATCGCTATGAAGCAAGTGACGATGAATGAATGGTTTTTTGAAGGACATTTTCCCAATAATCCTGTTTTTCCAGGTGTTTTACAATTGGAAGCCATGGCTCAAACAGGCGGCATACTCGCGTTGACGGGCGTGCCCGACGATGAATTATGGGATACTTATTTCTTGAAAATTGACAAATGTAAGTTCCGTGATAAAGTGTTTCCAGGCGATGCTCTGCTCTTTAAACTCGAACTTTTAGAACCAATACGCCGAGGTATTGTCCAGATGATTGGACGATGTTATGTCGGCAACAAAGTTGTATCCGAAGCTGAATTGACTGCTCTTATTCAAAAAAGAAACTGAAAGTAGTTATTGGTTATTGGCTATTGGTTATTGGTTTCGGAACCAATAACCAATAGCCAATAACCAGTAACCAATAAAAAAGATGAATATCCACCAACTAAGTGTCATACATCCCGATGCAAAAATCGGCAAAGGCGTAACAATTGGACCGTTTACGACTATCGCCGCCGATGTGGAAATCGGCGACGGAACATGGATTGCACCTCATGTCAGTATCATGGACGGTGTGCGTATGGGGCGCAATTGTAAAATCTTTCAAGGAGCCATTGTCGGCTCTACGCCCCAAGACCTGAAATATAAAGGTGAACGGACTTTCCTTGAAATTGGAGACAATACTATACTTCGAGAATATTGCACCGTCAATATTGGTACAACCGCAACGTGGCGTACCGTTATTGGCAAGAATTGTCTTGTTATGGCTTATGCGCACGTTGCACATGACTGTGTTATCGGCGACAATGTTGTTTTGGCTAATAATGTCACCTTAGCAGGGCATATCGAAATAGGCGATTTTGCCCGTTTAGGCGGTATGGTTGCCGTACACCAGTTTGTTAAAATTGGTAATGATGCGTTTATTGGCGGTGGCTCGCTCGTTCCGCGTGATGTACCGCCTTTTGTTTTGGCGGCACGCAATCCTCTGTCTTATGCAGGTGTCAATCGAGTAGGATTGGTTCGGCGGGGTTATACACCAGAGCAAATTGATAATATTCGCGATGTATATAGAATTTTGTTTGTTAGAGGACACAACTTGACTCAA
>JANMJN010000552.1:0-3900 GCA_031371355.1 Saprospiraceae bacterium | reverse complement strand
TTCAGTTGACAGTTTAACATCTTTTACTTTCAAACCATGCTCTTTACGCTGATCAGGAATAAGATGTTGCTTGGCAATTTCAACTTTTTCCTCTATTGAATAACCGCTTAGGCGAATAATTTCCATACGGTCGAGCAAGGCAGGTTGTATGTTTTCCAAAGAATTAGAGGTTGCAATAAACATGACTTTCGACAAATCATACTCTAATTCAAGGTAATTGTCATAAAAAGTCGTGTTTTGCTCTGGGTCAAGCACCTCCAAAAGCGCACTCGAAGGGTCGCCTCTGAAACTTGCGCCGACTTTATCAATCTCATCGAGTATGAAAAGTGGATTGCTCGAACCCGCTTTTTTCATGCTTTGAATAATACGTCCGGGCATCGCACCGATATAGGTTTTGCGGTGTCCACGTATTTCAGATTCATCGTGCAAACCACCCAACGACATACGTATATACTTACGCCCAACGGCATCCGCCACCGACTTGCCCAACGATGTTTTACCTACGCCCGGAGGACCCGTCAGTAACAAAATGGGTGCTTTCATATCGCCCTTTAGTTTCAAAACGGCTAAGTGTTCGAGTATGCGTTCTTTCACATCTTCAAGCCCATAATGGTCTGCGTCTAATTTCTTTTTGACCTTTTTGAGGTCGAAATTGTCTTTTGTGAACTCATTCCAAGGCAAATCGAGGAGCGTTTCAAGGTAATTCAACAAAATGGAGTATTCTGGTGCTTGGTGCGGCATCCGTTTGACCTTTGCCCATTCTTTTTCAAAATGTTTTTGAACTTCAATAGACCAGTCTTTTTTGCGCGCCCGTTCTGCCAATTTCATCAAGTCCTCCTCCTGCGGGTTTCCGCCTAATTCGTCTTGAATGGTTTTCAGTTGTTGGCTCAAAAAATAGTCGCGTTGCTGTTTATCCAACTCCACTCTGACCTTAGACTCTATTTCTCCTTTCAATTCCAACAGTTGTAACTCACTATCCATGTGTAGCAAAATTGTTTCTGCTTTAAGCGAAAGGCTGTTGATTTCAAGGATACTTTGTTTGATAGAAGGCTTCAAATTCATGTTTGAAGCAATAAAATTGAGTAAAAACACATCATTTGTAATGTTTTTCAACATCACTTGTGCTTCGTTCGGTATGTTTGGTGACAGCTCAATGATTTGACCTGACTTATCCCGAATCGTTTCCGTTAGGGCTTCAAACTCGCGTTCGTCGCGAGGTTCAATATAATCAATCGTCCGTGTATCGCCTTGTAAAAACGGTTCATCGTTTATCATTTCGATGAGTTCAATCCGTTTCCGACCTTGCAAAATCGCTGTTGTCGAGCCATCAGGCATTTTCAACAAGCGCAAAATGCGGGCAACCGTACCAATTTTGTAGAGATTATCCGTTGAAATACTGTCTGATTCCTCATCGCGTTGCGACAAAACCGCAATCATTTTATGCGTTTCATGTGCTTTCTGAACCGCTCGAATGGATTTTTCACGTCCAATCGTAATAGGAATGACGACTCCTGGAAATAATACCGTATTTTTTAGCGGTAAAATCGGCAATAATTCAGGGAAAAACTCACCTTTTTGAGGGTCTTCCGATTCGTCAATAGCCATTATCGGCATGAAGTCAGCATCATCGTCTTCAATTGGCGTAAGTCTCGATATATTTTCAAACATATTTAATGTATTGTTGTATTGTTAAATTGCTTTATGGTCATATTGTTAAATGGGTGTATTCTCACAACAATTTAAACAATACAACCATTTAACCATATAATTATGTCAAAATGACAGTAAAAGCTTTTACAAGAAGTAAGTTTCCTTTGGTCAACTATTGTACCACCTTCAAATATATGACAAAAAGGCAGATTGAAACCTTCTTTTTGAAATAATCGGAATTTCGCACCCCCTCAGTATAAAACGCACTTTTTTCGTAAATTCGCTGCAAATTAAAGAAGAAATGAAAAGAATCACATCATTTACGCTCTTTGTCTTTTGTCACACACTTTGTTTTGGGCAAATAACCATTTCCAACAACTACTTCCCCAACGCAGGTGACTCGCTCGTGACCGCAAATGCAACGGCTCAAACAGTCCGAAATATCTCTATATCAAAGGCTGAAACGACTGCCCAAAGTTGGGATTACAGTTTTTTAAGAGCCTTAACACCTACGACCCGCACCGTTGACCGCTTCCGTGCCTTGAATGCTGTATCCGATACAGCCATTTTACGTGAATTTCCTACGGCAAACACTGTTATTGCCGATACAGCTGGTCAAATTGCAGTATATCGTCGTTCCACGACCCGCTTCGATTTGCTCGGTTTTTTTAATGCCAATTTGGGCATTTTGCCCATAGGTATCCGTCCAAAATTCGATACCCCATCGCTTGAAAGACGTGCCCCTTTGACATTTAATTCAACAAACAACAATAAAACAGGTTTCAATATTGTCTTTTCAACCGATATTATTCCTGATACGATCTTGGCTCTTCTGCCCGTTCGACCTGATTCCATGCGTATTCGTTTTGTGACTAACCGACAAGATAAAGTAGATGCTTTCGGAAAAATCCGTATTCCCGGTTCTCCCAACTTAGATTGCCTACGTGAACGTCGCTTCGAAATCACAGAAACCCATATTGACGCTAAAAGTAACAGTTTTCCTATCTGGATTGACATTACGACTTTGATACCGACAGGCAACTTTAAGACAAAAGATACCACACTTGTTTTTCATTTTTGGTCTGATTTGTACAAAGAGCCACTGCTAACGATTCGCGCAAACAATGATTCAACGGCAACTTCTGCAGTTTATAAATGGTTAGCTATCAATACCCCGACCATCGAAAGCGCTCAAAATATCACAGCCGTTTTGTATCCAAACCCTACAAAAAACGCTATAAATGCTCGTTTTGAAGGTTTAAATGAAGGAATTTATCTTTTAACTGTTGTGGACAATATCGGGCGCACCGTTTTTAATCAACAATTAAATAGCACAACCAATGCCCTTTCTTTAAGGATAGATACAAACGGTTGGGCAACAGGTTTTTATTTTTTGAACTTGCATTCGCAGAGAGGAGAGTCCGTTGTTTTTAGAAAAACTTTTATGGTTGGGGAATGACAGCTTTGTCATTTTGAAGAAAATCAATAACAAAAAACGGGTGTTGTTTAGATACGAAGGCGATAAGACTCATTCACAGAATCTTATCGCCTTTGTATCTAAAACCCTAAAAAACTAAGCAAATCAATGCAAAAAGTGGCGCACACCCGTCATCACCATCGCCACACCATGCGCATTGCAATAGTCAATCGAGTCTTGGTCTTTCACTGAACCGCCAGGCTGAATGACCGCCGTGATACCCGCTTTGTCAGCAATCTCAACACAATCAGGGAAAGGGAAAAACGCTTCTGAAGCCATCGCAGCACCTTTGACATCAAAACCCAAATGTTCAGCTTTTGCTAAAGCATGTTGCAAGGCATCCACACGGCTCGTTTGTCCACAACCCATTGTAATTAATTGGCGATTTTTAACAATTGCTATACCATTGGATTTCAAATGTTTAACGCAAATATTTGCATACAACAAGTCTTCTATTTCCTGTTCGGTTGGTCGTTTCGACGTAACAAATTTGAGGTCTTTTGCTGTCTCCGTTCTCAAATCAGCGTCTTGTTGTATCACGCCATTTAACAGGCTCTTAAACACTTTTCCACCTTGATAGAAGTCCTTGATTTTCAACAAAATACGTTGTTTCTTACCCCTCAGTATAGCGAGCGCATCGGGCGCAAAATCGGGTGCAATCAACACTTCATAGAACAATTTATTGATTTCAAGTGCCGTTGCTGCATCAACTGTTGTATTACAAATCAAAATACCACCAAAGGCTGAAATTGGGTCAGAAGCCAAAGCTGCTG
>JANMJN010000550.1:0-2165 GCA_031371355.1 Saprospiraceae bacterium | reverse complement strand
TTGACGGCGACACATAAACAAATCGGTTGACAAATCACCCATATTGATAATGCCCCGTGTAGCCACTATTTTGTTAGCCACAAAATCAATGCGGTCAAATCGAGACTCATTTTCCCTTAATTGCAGACTTAAAAACTGTATCAGCAAACCAAGGCGTTCTTGATGCGAAGCAGCTTCTGCAATTTTGTCTTGCAAATCGCGGATTTCACTACCCCTCAGTATATCATTAATAGCCAACCTTTCATTTGTCAATTCAGACACAGGCAAATTGAACAATGTGTTCATTGCCGCAGGGCGGAAAACGATACCGACCATCCCAATTTTGCCCAATAAACTCAATTGATAGGTATGCGTCGCTTGCCCTGTGAGGAAAGATTGCGGTACGATAACCGAATCATATTTAGGATTTTGAACCCGATACGTTGCACCATAATTAAAAACCATAGACCCAAACGCAGATGGTGGGGATTCCACAAATAGCGGTTTATGGGCATCCATTTCCCAAATATAAAAGCACTCGATGTAGGGCTGTAAGTGCAACGGCGGGGTGAATTTTTTGTAAAACATTGGTTTTTTTTACAAAAATAACAATAACATTCAAACGACCGTTTTATGCTTCTACCTCGTCTGTGATAAGCGTTTTAATCTGTTCCGCCATTTCTGCCGTCACCGTAACGCCATGTACGTCAAGGGCGTGTTGGGCAGCTTGCGCCAAAACTTCTTCTTCGGAATCCGCTCGAACAACGGCGGGGCAATCGAAACCCGCATCACAACAGTTTAGTTTTTTCATTAGGCTTGCGTTTTAAAAAGTGAATAAATTAAAAATCACATATGTTTTTTTAGAACGACCAAACAACTGCCTTTTAGAGGGTTGTCTAAAGGTTAATACGTGGTTTGCACCGAATCTTAGCGGTGTTCATTGTTTTTTTTTGAAAAAAATAATAATGAACCATTGACACTTACTCGATAGCCTCAACCAATCTTTGATTTGAATGAGAAAAAGTTCATTAAAAGTGCCTGTAAGTCAATTGATTTAATGCGCTACTTTGTTGACTTTGTGCGCTACTTTGTCGACTTTGTGCGCTACTTTGTTGACTTAGTGCTCTACCTTGTTGATTTGGTGCTCTACTTTGTTGATGGAGAGCACTCGATTTCTTTTCGAAAGCATTTATTGCAAAACGGCTTTATCCTCCTTCGACACCAACAAGCCACTCCAAGCGGTCACAACGACGAGTAAAAGCACCGTCAACCAAGCCATATTGTTTTGAACGCCTTGAAAAATGGCTCTTAGTTGAATAATTGTCACCAACACACCTGTCACGCAGGTCGCCAGCAGGAAGGCATACCGCGCCAACGAGGGTTGTGTATTGCGCATGAGGTATGCCGCAACACCCAAACCCGTGAGTGCCGTGCCATAAGAGCGTGCGATAAAATCGAAGACATCTGTCACAGCGGATTTGTGAACAGCATAAGTATCAATCATCATTTGAGGCATGAACAAAAGCCCAAGACCAAAACTGAGATTGAGGACAGCTTGATAAATGAAAAAGTTTTTTGTTGTCATCTTATTGATTTTAAACTGTTTATGAAAAAAATACTGAGGGGTCTATTTTGCTGCGGGTAAAAGCCCCAATTGTTGCATCATTGCGGCATTATCAAGGTTGCTCCAACTTTCTTCAATCAGCCCATCTTTATTGAAGCGTATGGCTTCCCAAAAGGTGGCACTTATTTTTTTATTGGTTGGTTTTACGCCCATGACCACTTGGGTATGCGTCGCCGAAGCATTGGCTCGGAGCATCACCCAATCCCCTTCGGCAATGATTTGCTCAATAATGGCTTTGTTATCGGGCCACATTTTGTATGTTGCTTCCCACTGGGTTTTGACACCTTTTTGACCGGGTGTGTTTTTATCCGTTTTCCGTTCAAAATTGGGGGCATAGAATTGAGCCGCTTCATCCAATTTTTTTTCATTGTACAAGGCATTGACTTTGATAAAAGTCGCTTTGTTGCGGGCAGCGATTTCAGATTCAGATGTTTTTGCTGGCGCAGAGGTTGCGGTGTCTTTGCAGCTCGCAAAGGCGATACTCAACGTCATAAGGAGGAGGTAAAAAGATTTAATTTTCATTATTTTATGATGAATTAGATTGTTGAAAAAATGGGTTTCA
>JANMJN010001057.1:0-3241 GCA_031371355.1 Saprospiraceae bacterium | reverse complement strand
GTTTTGTGAACGACAAATACAACTCTGTTGTCATATTGCCTATTGAACCGCTTGAACAGCCTGTTCAGAAGGTTCATTTAGCTACTTATACTTTCAGATTATTTTTACAAGGAGTGATAAAGCAGGAAGACGACATTATTAAAATGGTTGAAAAAAGTCGTTCCAAGGAAAAAGTTGAACTTCATTGATTTCAACAGCAACATTTTTTCAAAAATAAAATTTTTACAGAAAAAATTCAAAAGATATGACAGCTACCATTGCCGCACTAAAAAGAAATGTGATGACAGCAGCCGAGTTCTTAAAACTTGACCGCGAAACTTTGCGCGAAGAAAAGGGTAAGCATGAGTTTTTTAATCAAAAATTGATATATATATCTGGTGGTACGGCTAATCATGGCTCTCTAATTCCTAATATATGTGGCTCATTACTTTTGAATGTTAAAGCCAAAAAGTTGAAAAGCCGAGTAATGACCGATACCAAAGTCAAAAGTTTTTTGCATTATAAAAACTATTTGTATCCCGATGTTTTCGTCGTTGAAGATTTACCGATTTACGAAGACGAGGTAAAAGATATTGTTGTCAATCCTATATTGATTGTTGAAGTTCTCTCCAATTCAACCGAAGGTTTTGATAGAGGTGACAAATTTTTGTCTTATCAAAAAATTGATACATTACGTGAATATATCTTAGTTTCACAAGGCAAACCTCAAATCGAACAGTGGATTTTGAACGAAAAAGGCAAATGGCAATTTGAAGAAGTCGTGTCAGATGGTGTTTTATCATTGGTCAGTTTGCCGTTTCAATTGGACGTTGATGATATCTATCTCAATATTGATTTTTCACAACCCGAAACCTCCCCCTCAGTATAAGCGTATAAAAACTCAATAAAAAAACAGATATTCGCCTTTCAATCGCTGAAAGGCGTTTTTTTTTTCAACAATAGAGCTATTTAGCAATACAACAATTCAATTTATGAAACAACCGAAAGCGCGTAAAATTACTACGGAATTAACGATACACAACGATACCCGTATTGACCCTTATTTTTGGCTCAATCAACGCGAAGACCCCTCTGTAATCGCTTATCTGAACGCTGAAAATGCTTATCGTGAGGCAAAAATGGCGCATACCAAGCCATTTCAAGAAAAACTATATAAAGAAATCGTCGCTCGTTTTGCACAAACAGATATGTCTGTGCCGTACCGTTATCATGGCTATTGGTACATCGCTCGCTTCGAAGAAGGGCATGAATACCCGATTTATAGCCGTAAAAAAGAAACTTTGGAAGCACCTGAGGACATTATGCTCAATGTCAACGACATGGCGAAAGGTTTTGAGTATTACACCGTCGGTAGTCGTTCCATTTCGCCCGATAATAAATGGTTGGCTTATGGGGTGGATACGGTGAGTCGGCGCATTCATAAGATACATTTTAAAAACCTTGAAACGGGTGAAATCTTAGAGGAGTATATCGAAGGTACGACAGGTAGCTCGATTTGGGCAGCCGATAATAAGACCGTTTTTTATACCATCAAAGACCCTGAAACGTTGCGGTCGTATAAAATTATGCGTCATGTTTTAGGGACGAATCCTTCGGAAGATGTAGTCATTCATGAAGAAACAGATGAGACATTTGGCACAATCGCATATAAAACAAAATCAGAAAAATTCATCGTAATTGGTTCATATTCAACCGTTTCAAACGAATACCGTATTTTGGAGGCAGATAATCCTATGGGTGAATTTCGGATTTTTGAACCCCGCCAAAGACATCACGAATTTACAATTGACCATGCGGGCGACTCGTTCTATATCATAACCAACTGGTTGGCGAAGAATTTTCGCTTGATGCGGTGTTTGGATACCGTAAATACTGAGGGGGGGGCTTCTCGAAAAAATTGGATAGAAGTTGTACCTCATCGTGACGATGTTTTGTTGGAAAGTTTAGATATTTTCAAAAACCACCTCGTTTTGTCGGAGCGCAAAGAGGGTTTAACGCAAATTCGGGTTTTGGAAAACGCTGGAAATGACCATTATTTGGACTTTGGCGAAGAAGTTTATATGGCTTATACAGGCACAAATCCCGATTACGAAACAGATACTTTACGTGTCGGTTTTATGTCTTTGACAACGCCCAGTACGATTTTTGATTATGATGTCAAAACGAGAAAGTTTACAGTGATGAAACAAGAAGCCGTATTAGATACGGGTTTTGATCCTAAAAACTATATCTCTAAACGGGTTTATGCCACAGCTCCTGATGGTATAAAAGTACCTATATCAATTGTTTATCGAAAAAATATGTATAAAAAGCGGCGGCAACCGCTTTTATTATACGCCTATGGCAGTTATGGTCATTCGATGGATCCACATTTCTCTTCACCGCGTTTGAGCCTTTTAGACAGAGGTTTTGTTTATGCCATTGCGCACATTCGTGGCGGACAAGAACTCGGTCGTCAATGGTACGAAGACGGTAAATTGTTGAATAAGAAAAACACTTTTTCCGACTTCATCGCTTGTGCTGAAACGTTGATTACAGAGGGGTACTGCGCCAAGTCAAAATTGATGGCAATGGGCGGTTCGGCAGGTGGTTTGTTGATGGGTGCGGTGATGAATATGCGTCCTGATTTATGGCGTGGTGTTGTGGCAGCTGTGCCTTTCGTAGATGTTATAACGACTATGCTCGATGAATCGATTCCTTTGACAACAGGCGAATTTGACGAATGGGGCAACCCGAAGGACAAAACGTATTACGATTACATGAAATCCTATTCGCCCTATGACCAAGTTTCGGCAAAAGCCTATCCCGCTACTTTGGTCACAACGGGCTTGCACGATTCGCAAGTACAATACTGGGAGCCTGCTAAATGGGTCGCTCGACTGCGCGAATTGCGGACGAACAAACGCTCACCGCTTTATATGTTTTGCAATATGACAACAGGACATGGCGGTGCGTCGGGGCGTTTTGAACGATTCAAAGAAACGGCGATGGAGTATGCGTTTTTGTTAGATTTGGTGGGGATTACTGAATAAATATAATTTTTATCCCCTCAGTATTGAGAATAAAACTTAACGTAAAAGAAAAAAAAACGGCTAAAACCTTAAATTGGTTTTAGCCGTTGGTATTATTTCAAAATAGATTATTTATTCAGAATCAACTTTTTAGTCATACTTGACTCATTGTTGTACAATGAAATGAAGTATAAACCGGCTGGTAAAGTCGTAACATCTAATTCAAGTTT
>JANMJN010001053.1:0-4110 GCA_031371355.1 Saprospiraceae bacterium | reverse complement strand
GCCATTTTGGGGGCTTTTTATAGCAAAAAAATCATCTAATTTATTGATAGTCAATGAATTAGATGATTCTGGGTAGAGCCCACATAGGCAAATAAGTGTTTTCACATAGAAGACATAAGTTCGTTACTATCATTTTTATGTAAAAACACCTATCTGCCTATATGATTAAAATGAATGAATGAGAATGTATCAAAAATTTATCCTTTTGTTTTACTTTTGACCACTTCATCTTATTCATCTAAATCAATCCAACTAATTTATGAAACAATACTACGTACTTATGTTCTGCCTTTGCTCTTTTGGCAGTATCTTTTCTCAAAAAACGGTTAATAAATCAACAACAGCCACCCCCTCTCCAAAGGAGTCTCCGACACTATCAACTGACCTAAACGCCTATTTCAAGCCCATGAGATGGCGCAACATCGGACCTTTCCGTGGCGGTCGCGCTGTGACAGTGAGTGGTGTCATCAACAATCCACTCGTTTACTATGCAGGAACAACAGGCGGCGGCTTATGGAAGACCGAAGACGCCGGCTTGACTTGGCAAAACACCTCTGATGGCTTTTTTAAAACAGGTTCGGTCGGCGCGGTCGCAGTCGCTGAATCCGATGCCAATGTCGTGTATGTCGGCATGGGTGAACACCCGCCGCGTGGCGTGATGACTTCCTACGGTGATGGTGTCTATAAATCAACGGACGCAGGCAAAACATGGAAAAAACTGGGTTTAGATGCCACAAAACACATCGCAGGCATCTCTATTGACCCTAAAAACCCTGATATCGTCTATGTCGCAGCTCAAGGCGCTATTCATGGTGCAACTGAAGACCGCGGCATTTATAAATCAACAGACGGCGGTACGACGTGGAAAAAGATTTTTTATGTGGATGAAAATACGGGCTGCGTTGATTTAAGTATGGACATGAATAATCCGCGCATCCTCTACGCTGCCATGTGGGACTATCGTCGCTTGCCTTGGGAAATTAGAAGTGGTGGCAAAGGTTGCGGCTTATGGAAATCCACAGACAGTGGTGAAACATGGATACGACTTGAAAATGGTCTGCCAACCGAGCTTGGAAAGATGGGTATTTCCGTTTCACGGGTCAATCCTGAACATGTTTATGCCGTTATTGAGTCCGATTCGAAGGCAGAAAAGGGCGGTTGTTTCGCTTCTACTGACGGGGGTAAAACATGGACACGCGTCAGTAAAGACCACAGCTTGGTGCAACGTGCTTGGTATTACACGGAAATATTTGCCGACCCACAGAACGAAAATACCGTTTATGTTTTGAATACCTCAATCTTAAAATCTATTGATGGTGGCAAAACATGGTCTCGCTTGAGTGGTACACACGGTGATCATCATGGTCTCTGGATAAACCCGACGAACAATAAAAATATTGCCAATGCCAATGACGGCGGCGGTACGGTTACTTTCAACAGTGGCGCAACGTGGTCTTTGCAAAGCAATCAACCGACAGCCCAATTTTATCGCATCAATGCCGACAATCGTTTTCCTTACCGCATTTATGGAGGACAACAAGACAATTCATCTGTGATGATTATGAGTAGAAATCCTTCAAGTAGTGCCATTTCGGATAAAGATTGGGCATCTTCGGCAGGTGGGGAGAGTGCATTTGCTGCTTTCGACCCCAACAATCCGCGATACGTCATGGGTGGCAGCTATCAAGGAACGGTTGAGATTTTGGACACTGAAACCGACGAAGGCAAGCCTGTTATGGTCGCGCCCGTTCAGTATTTGGCAAAACAGCCGAAGGATATGATCTATCGTTTCAACTGGAATGCACCTATGATTTATGGGCAACACGAGCCAAATACCTATTTTCATGCAGGGAACAAGGTGTTCAAAACAGCGGATATGGGCAAATTGTGGCATGTTATTTCGCCCGACCTCACGCGACACGATACGGCTAAAATGGGTTTCAGCGGCGTGCCTTATACCAACGAAGGTGCGGGTGGGGAGAACTACGGCACGATTGCTTACCTCATTGAGTCGCCTCACGAAAGCGGGGTTATGTGGTCAGGCAGCGACGATGGCTTAGTGCACCTCACCCGAGACGGTGGCAAAACATGGTCAAACGTCACGCCCGCAGGCTTGGACGAGTGCCTTATTAACAGCATCGAGGTGTCGCCTCACGATAAAGGAACAGCTTTTATCGCTACGACACGTTATAAATTCAACGACTTTACCCCCTCAGTATTCAAGACTACAGACTACGGAAAAACGTGGATAAAGCTCAACAACGGTATTCCGAACGGCGCATTTACCCGCGTTGTGCGACAAGACAACGACCGCAAAGACTTGCTGTTTTGCGGCACGGAGTTAGGCTTATATGTTTCTTTCAATGGTGGCGAATTGTGGCAGCCGTTCCAACGAAACTTACCCATTTGCCCTGTTTTAGACCTAAAAATACACAAAGGCGACCTGATTGCAGCCACTTCTGGTCGTGCCTTTTGGATTCTCGACGACTTGGGGCTTGTTCGTCAATATGCCAAAACCGACGCATTCACTTTTTTCAAACCCGAAGACGCTTACCGTACCTCATCAAGCAGCCCGTTAGACAAAAATGGCGATGATGACAACAAAATTCAAATCGGACGTGGCGGTTTTGCCGGCACAAATCCAGCCAGTGGTGTCGTTTTTTATTACCAATTGCCTGAAAAAAGGGATTCAACAGTTGTTTTAAGCCTTGATATTTTAACGGAAAAAGGGCAAGTCGTGCGCAGTTATTCAAGCAAATCCGATCCTAAATTCATCTCTTTTGTCGGTGGTCCATCAGCAGAACCGACGCTTTCGATGAAGTCTGGCTTGAATCGTTTTGTATGGGACATGCGTTACGAAACATTGCCGAGTGTGCCCAATGTGGTTATTGAAGGCAGTTATGACGGTCGAAAAGTCGTTCCGGGCAACTATCAAGCCCGTTTGAAAATGGGTGATGCCGAAAAAACAGTCACGTTCACCATCTTACCCGACCCACGTCTCAGCTACTCAGCCGCCGATTATGTGGCACAAGAACAGACACTTGGAGAGGTTGAAAAGAGCATCAAAGACATACACAACAACGTCAATCAAACGCGCCAAGCCCGCAAGCAAATCAATGATTTCATGGAAATGATAAAGGAAAAACCTGAGATGAAATCAGTGAATGAACAAGGAAAAAAGATTGTTGAGCAGATAAATGCTTGGGAAAACGAGCTTATTCAGCCCAAATCGCAATCAAACGACGATGTTATCAATTTTGAAAATAAATTGAACGCCGATTATTTTTTCATAAAAGGTGAACTCGATGTCAATACCCCTTATGTCACCGAGGGGCAAAAACAACGGCTTTCTGAACTCACTGCAATTTGGCAAAAAAGGCAAATTGAGCAAGCCGCTATCCAAAAAAGCATTAATGAATTCAATAACTTATGTCGTCAAATGAATATGGGGAGAATTGTAATGCCTGTTGTGCCAAGCGAAAAATGACCCCCTCAGTATTAATATATCAGGTTCGGGGAATTTTTAAAATTCCCCGAACCTAAATTCATTGTTTTTCACCCCAATAATCTCTGCGGCAATACTCACCGCAATTTCTTCAGGCGTTTGGCTATTAATTTTTAAACCAATCGGTGTATGAATACCCCTATCCGAAAGGAGTTCTTTAGACAGAAAATCGCTCGTAAAACCTTGATTTACAAGGTCTTCTAATAACGTTTTCATTTTAGCAACACTGCCTAACACGCCAAAATAACGGACTTTTTTATCCAAAAGCTGCCGAATGACAAGCGCATCTGTCCGATACCCAACGGTCATAACGACCACATAAACATTATTGCCAGAAGGGATATACGCCCCAACGTCGCTATAATCAATAAGATGCTTTTGATGGACAAAACGATTTTTTTCCAAAGTATTCAAGTCTGAACGGTCATCAAAAAGGTGAATATAGAAATCCATTTTGGACATCAATTCCGACAATGCCAAAGCACAATGACCACCGCCGATGATGTAAAGTTCATTTTTAAAGCCCACATTTTCGGTAAAAACGAAATTAAATTCGTCAATAAAAACAAAATTAAAAGGATGGGTAAGTTTTTGATTTTCAAAGA
>JANMJN010000461.1:0-2697 GCA_031371355.1 Saprospiraceae bacterium | reverse complement strand
TTTGACGAAAATAGAACATGGTAAAAAAAAACACCACAGCTCCAATTAGGAGTAGAGCGTACAAAAGGAGCATAGGCACAAACCACCATTTTTGCCAGATATTGCCTTCAATAACAAAACAAAACAAAGATGGAACAGCATCTGGTTGATTAACTTTTACCTGAAAAGTATAATCCCCACCGTCAAGATGCGCATATTGTGCTTGTGAACAATCGTCACAAACGATCCAATCGTAATCAAGACCGATTAACCGATACGCAAATGATTTTTGCCAAGGGTTTTGGGTATTCACAAAATTAAAGACTAAGTAGTTTTTGTCGTAAGAGAGTTTATAGGGCTGCGGTTCAGATAGTGGGATGGAATCTAGTGCGATGCCTACACGGTTATTTCTAACTTCTGTTGACACTATTCGTGCCGAAGGGCTGCTTTTTTGCGCTTGGAGCGCATTAGAAAAAAGGCATAAAAGGGCAATGTTTAATGCAAGTTGATGTTTTTTCATGAAACAATAAATTATGCTACGCCATAATGGAATGATATTGTTTAGCCTTAATAAAGTCGTTTGCCGAGCCAAAATGCGTATGCCAAACAACAATACATAAAGATAGTAGCGATTGACCAAACCATATAGAATTGAAGGTACATATTCTGAGAATAAGTCAACATCGGTTTACTAAAAACATCGAAAAAGCCCACAACATCGTTGGCTATCAATCCAATACTTACCCAAAACATGGGCTCTTCAGTTAGTTTTACAATACTGGTGTCTCTAAATAACTGCGTTAAGTAATAGATGGCAATACTGGAAATCAGGACGATGGCTATGGTATTTGATAAGCCGTTGTTATCTGTTCCTGACCAAAAGAAAGCATCAAATACTATCAAGGGGAGCAATACAAATCCCATTTTTCCTATTATTTTGCTCGCACGACCTTTGGGGAGGGCTGCCGAAAACACCCATGTTGCCGTCAGAATATCAATCGCTGTAAAAAAATAGAGGGTGGTGTTTTTCATAGAAAAAAAGAACAAAACAGAGACGATGTCTAACAGTAATGTCGCAATGAGACCCAATAAAAGGATCTTTAGCTCTTTCTGAAAGTAGGCGCGAAAGTAAAGTGCAACACCTATTGGTAAAACAACGATGTATTCGGCAGTAAACACGAGGTAGTTTGCAATTTCTATCAATTTCATATGTAGTGCGTATTAATTGTTACAAGTACATGAAAGCTGCTTAACTTTCGCAAAATATTTCGAATCCCGATCCCTTCGAAACTGAAAGGTATTCGGAGTGAGTGAACATCTCTCCGAATATATGACAAATGTGGTTTTTACAATGTCTCGCCAAAAGGCGGGGTACCGAGTTTAGGTCCTCCGAGATCTGACACACCTCTTTTCTTTGTTGCAAATGGTGCGGTCCATTTGTATCCATCATAAGTAGAAAATAAAATATCTGAAGCACCGTTTGAACGCCGAAAAATGAGGTGAAGACAATTCCACCCTTCATGGCTATGTGCTTTGATAAAACCTATCGTAATATCTAAACTATTAAGCGGCGGGGTGTCAAGCTCATTGAGTTTGTCTAAGAAATCGGTTAGTCTAACATACAATCCCATATTGAAGTTGGGTTCAGAAAGCGGTTGATGGCTGAGACCGTTTTTGAAACGAGCGTAACAGTCTTTGTTTAGGCTGTTATCGCCATTCAATGTTGTGTTAGCATGCGTAAAATGCTTAGAAGAGCTGCTTGGTTTTTTAGCAGGGTCAGTTAAATCAAACTTTACGCCTGTCATTATTAAACCCACAATATGGCGACTATAAGGCGAATTGTTTACAGGTTCAAGGCTGAAATTAAAGCTTAAATGCGTAAACCCTCCAACTAAATAATCTAGAACGTTGCTTTTCAACGCCTGAATATTCAGGGTGATAATGGGCGCATCGGTGTTTGAAAATGAGCCGAGAAGGTTTTGTGTAAAATCAATCTCTTGTTGGATAAGCGATTGTCTCATGTCAGCATCGGCATCAAAAATTCCAGAACAGTGGTCGAGAAGATTTTGTAAGTCGGATAAGTTTGGCAGTGTAGTTGGCATCTTTGGTTTTTTTTAAGATGAAAAAATTAATTAATAAATTTCAGATTCGTATAAAGGTAAAATTTTTTAAACAAAATAATCGCATTTTTGTAGCCAAAAATGTTTAATTTCTACTCTTAAGTAAGCCATAACAGGTAAAATTGAGCATATTAATATTTGATTTATTTTCTTATATGCTCGCTTAAACGGAATGCGTACAAACCGCATTGGTTTCATCTTGAAGTTATCTTGCTGTTTTATCATATTGACAAGCTTTTCTGTTATACTTCCTTCGAGCCATATTGAATGGGTAATCTTATCAAAAAGGTGGTTCCGACCCCCTCAGTACTCTCCACTTTCAAAGTGCCACCATGCCCTTTCGTCACAATATCATAAGCCAAAGAAAGCCCTAAACCCGTGCCTTGCCCAGTAGGTTTTGTAGTAAAAAACGGTTGAAAGACTTTAGCTCTTACGCTTTCAGGCATACCCGTGCCGTTGTCTTTTACTTTTATAATAATTTGATTATTAAACTGTTGTGTCGAAACAGTAACGGTTGGCTGATACCCCCCCTCAGTATTTTTAGCTCTTTTTTCATTGACCGCATAAAACGCATTATTAATCAAATTCAATAAAACCC
>JANMJN010000454.1:0-2516 GCA_031371355.1 Saprospiraceae bacterium | reverse complement strand
AAAAATATAAATGGTCATGCAAAAGATAAATTCAGATACAAGTATTAAAGATGCCATCCTTGAACTTGAAGCGCAGCAAGCCAATGATGCGAGAATGTTGAAAGAACAATTCAATCGTGCTTTTGAAAGCATACAACCCATCAATATTATCAAAAATACCTTCAAAGAAGCCGCTAACTCTGATGATTTGAAAGACGATATTTTGAATACATCGGTGGGTTTAGTTGTCGGATATATCTCTCAGAAGTTACTCAATAATGTATCAATAAGCCCCGTAAAAAAGCTTTTTGTAACAGCTATACTATTTAGCATCACAAACATTGTAGCGAAACACCCTGAAAAGGTTAAGGCAGTAGTTATGAATTTATTGAAAATGATTATGCACAAATCGAATGATAGGCTTCTTAGCACAAACAAATAAAACTCCTTTTATGAAAACGCACAGATTTTTCTGTTTGATGGCTTTATTTTTATCCGTCATCGCTTTTAGTTGTCGACCAAAAGTCAATGCACCTAACACTGTTCCCAATCAAGTTACCATTAATACCGATAGTTTGACTATTAAAACGTGGATTTATGCGTATGTTGTTGAAAAAGACATTCGTATAAAGCAGTATTTCGCTTATGTGGACAGCGTTGCTCATATCTATGACACCTTAGTGGCTTATGATTTGACGGCGCACCTTATTGTGCGAACAAATCCGTGGATTATAGACACCTTAGAAAGCACAGATTATTATCGCCAAAGAAAACGAGGCAACTTCGTCTATGACCAAAAGGAATTAGTGGTGCTTAAAAAAGGCGATACTCTATATATTCCAACCGACACTATTGCGCATCAATTGGTTCAAAAACAAGGGGAAACCGTTCTCGACGTTAATATCCCCGAAATGAAACTCCGTGTCATTGAAGGCAGCGATACCCTTGGTACTTACCTCGTTAGAGTTGGGCAAAACCGCATAAACCAATGGGCAAATTACGAAAAGATGTCTAAACTGCGCACAAAGACGGGCAGCGGTAAAATCATTCATACTTATTTCAAATCCACTTATTTAGACCCTGTTACAGGCGAAACACATGACAAAACCAAACGAGACGATGGTGACTCAACATTTATGGCATTGATGCCATGGCTTGAACCTGAAATCAATGGTGAAGATTTTGGTCAATTGATTCATCCAACAACCAATGAAAATACGCTCGGTAAAGCCTATTCAAATGGCTGTATCGGTGTTGGCGAAGGCGATATGTGGCGCATTTATTATTATGCACCCATAGGCACTCGCATCAGGATAAGGTATAACCTCAATGTAAAAGATGCCGATGGTAAACCCATTCGATTGAAAGATATTTATGGAAAAAAACCTAAAATAGGTTAATTAATGATAAAATATGACTGATAAATGATGAATTTGCCCCCCTCAGTAAATTCATCATTTATCAGTCATATTTCATCATTAAAAAAATTTTATTAAAATGAAGTTTCCATTTTATGCTAAAGCATCGCTCCTTTTAATTGGATTGTATTTTTTTATCAGTATTTTATACATAGCGCAAGGAATCATTCTTCCTTTAATTTACGCGACGATATTGGCTATCTCAATGAGCCCAGCTGTTGATTTTTTGGTCAAAAACAGGATGAATCGAGCCATGTCCATCACGGTTGTTTTAACAATCGTTTTTTTACTCACCAGTGCGCTCATTGCTTTGCTAGCGTCACAAGCCAGTTTTTTGAGTCAAGCCTATCCACAATTATTGAGTAAATTCCAAACCTTATCTACCGAATGCATCGAATGGACTGCTTGTTATTTCAATATAAGTGCACAAAAGATCAATGAGTGGCTTGCCAATGGCAGTGACGAACTCATGAATAATAGTGGAGTGGTCATTGGTAAAACGCTTTTGACGATGGGTGGCTTTTTATCGGTTGCTTTTCTAACGCCTGTGTACATTTTTATGCTTTTATTATACAAATCTCATTTAGTAGCGTTTATACATCGGATTTTTGGTGACAACAATGACAATAAAGTAAGCGATATATTAATAAAAACTAAGACAATCGTTCAAAGCTATCTTGTAGGGCTTTTCTTAGAATTTGCTATTGTTGGAACCCTCAATTCTATTTGTCTTCTCATATTGGGCATTAAATACGCCATTCTATTCGGTCTTTTAGGTGCACTGCTGAATGTCATTCCGTACATCGGTGGCATTATTGCTGTGGGATTATTCATGATAATCGCTTTGTTGACAAAATCTCCCATTTATGCTTTTTACGTTTTAGTCCTTTACACCATCATTCAATTTATAGACAATCACTACATCGTTCCTAAAATAATCGGTTCAAAAGTAAAACTCAATGCACTGATATGCCTCATTGCAGTCATTAGTAGTGCGGCTCTATGGGGCGTACCGGGTATGTTTTTGTCCATTCCATTAACAGCTATTATCAAACTGATTTTTGATAACATTGATTCCTTAAAATCATGGGGTTTCTTGTTGGGCGATACAACGCCGCC
>JANMJN010000453.1:0-6613 GCA_031371355.1 Saprospiraceae bacterium | reverse complement strand
ATGAATCTTCAGGCAGAAAAAAACTGGATAAAATCAGAACTGGACAAAATAAATGATGAATCATTGATTTTATACCCCTCAGTATTTTAAGCGATTTTGGGCATTTTTTATTTACCCATTTATAACATTCTTGCACCTGCCTGCAATCATTCTTACATAACTTTTCGGCATTCTTAAGCCTACTTACTTTCATTCTTACGCCTCTTACTATCATTCTTACACAAATTTTCGGCATTATTGCGCCTACCTACTAACATTCTTACACTACTTTTCGGCATTATTACGCCTTCCAGCTATCATTCTTGCACAACTTATCGACATTATTGCACCAACCTACTAACATTCTTATACAACTTTTCGGCATTATTGCACCAACCTACTATCATTCTTACAAGACGTTTAATCATTCTTATAAGTAGCTCGACTTAAATAATCGGGAATTTAATTCCTTACAACTATTTAATAGTCAACGCTTTGCGCCATTCATCGTTCATCATTTATCATTACTTACCTTATTGCTTTCCGTTAAATCCTTTTTTTTAAGAATACGCTTTATATCCTTCAATGATACGCTTCAAAAATGCGGATTGGTCTTGCTGCCAGTAATGATTTGAAAATATCTCAACTTCATTAAACCCATTAAACCCCGTCGCTTCTACCCACGACCTGATTTTTTGAACAGGAATACAGCCTTCACCCATCAGACCTCTATCATTGAGCATATCAACGGTGGGTGATTTCCAATCGCAAATATGAAAGGCGAGTAAGGCTTTGTTTTCGCCACATCGTTTTATTTCATTTTCTAAATTGGGATCCCACCATAGATGATAAACATCAACCGCAACGCCAACCCACGGTGAGTTGATGGCTTCGGTCATCTCGTTGGCTTGAGCAAGGGTATTTATGGCAGAACGAGAGTCGGCATACATCGGATGAAGCGGCTCAATGGCTAACTGAACGCCCGCCGCAGAGGCTTCGGGGATGAGCGATTCTATACCGTCTTGAATCTGTTGACGAGACGTTTCTAAGGATTGCGCAGGGTCAGCACCACATACAAGGACAATGAGTTTCGTACCCAACTCGTAGGCTTCTTCAATGGCTTTTCGATTGTCGTCAATAGCCGTTTGCCGTTTTGTTTTATCAATACTTGGGAAAAAACCACCTCGGCAAAGCGATACGATTGACAAATCGTACCCCCTCAGTATATCGCCTGTTTTTTTGATATTTCGACCTATCAAAGCATCACGCCAAACAGTTATCCCCTTTATGCCAGCTTCTGAAAAGTTTTTAGCCGCTTCTTCAATCCGCCACGGTTTGGTCGTTATGGTATGAATACACAGTTTAGAAAGGTCTGTTATTGGATTGTTATTCATTTAACACAATTGAAAAAAGTGTAGTAATGCTCGTTGTTTATTAACCGATGTAAGTAAAGACAAACTTCCCGAATATGGTAATCGCCCCACATACTTGATTCACCGTTGGCAATTTTACTGCCTTTGGGTACATAATCCCAGCCATTGGGTTGATGATAAATGGAATGAAGCAACAAACCTTGATGGTTTTCATTTGTACTCAAATAAGGTTCATCGAGTAATGTATTCACGACCGTTAATCCTGCTTGGAAATATTTTTTACCCCCCTCAGTATTTCCTTTATTTGTCAGGTATTTTCCCAAACGCAATAGACCTTGTGCGCCAATAGCTGCTGCAGAACTATCCACAGGTTCAAAATCATTGAAAGGATTGGCTGGTTTGTCTAAATAATCGACTAATTTATGCAAATTAGGCGCTCCTGTATCCCAATACGGTACGCCATCAGTAGGTGTTTGGTCGATATAAAAATCACAAGTGGCTTGAGCCGCTTTTAACATCGTTTCTGATAAGGCATGTTTGCCGCCAAAAGGCATCAATTCGGCTTCCTTTAAGGTTTCCAACCATTCCAATTGTTCCGCAAAACCACACATTGCCCAAGCTAAACCTCTTGTCCAAGTCGTGAAACCCGTATAACCTTGTTGCGAATTGGGGCAACGAAAATTGCCATCTTTTACATTAAAAACACTTTCATGCGCCGTGCGTCCCCAAACATCATATGTATCTCGACCTTCGCCATAAAATACAGAATATTGAGCCGTGGCTTCAATATGTTGCAAAGCTCTTTCCAACATATTTATCTTAACATCGCCTTCGCCTTGAAAAACATGACCTAATTCATGGCTTACAATTAAAGCACGACAAGAACGTATCGTATCAACAAATAAGGAGTGCGCCCCGTTGAACGAATGAATAAACCCGCCCGTTTTGATACTTGTCCAACGAGCCGCTTGTACGGCACCTGAAATTTTCAAAGCCAATTCATAGAAGTTTTTCTCCCATTCGTCAAAAGGCATTTTTCCTTCTTGCATCAATCGCAACAGATTGCCGAAAGTACTGACGTTGTTAAACCCGTGATCATGTACACCAATATGACTGACATGAGGTGCCATTTTTGTCACGACTTGACGTTTTGCAGTTTCCAAAATCCTCTTTTCGCCCGATATATCAAATTGAAGAATGGCAGAACCGTATTGAAAACCTTGCGTCCATTCCGTCCAACCACGCGTGGTGTATGCACCAGCAACTGTAAAAACAGGTGAACCTTTTGACTCATCATATTTTGAATCTATCAGATTGATTTTTTGTTCAGAAAGTGCCCAAAAGCGTTTGAGTTTGTTCGATAAGTCACTTGGTTTGAGTTTTTCGTTTGTTTTAATCATTTCTCCTTTGTTTTTTTGGTTACAATCTTGTTAGAAAGCCAAATTCATCGTTTTTTTATAGAAACAAATGTAAAATTTTTATTTCCAGAAATAAGAAAAACGAGGATGAAAAAAAAGGCATATTCTCAGTTTGAGTGTTGATATGCAATTTGAATTGGTATTAACTTCGTAGAACTATCATCCAATACGACCCATAGCTAAAGATATACAGTTCTTGAGATAAAAACACCCTAATACCTCTAGAACAGCAAAAATAAAAAACGCATCATTTTTAAAAATAATCACTAAATTATTTGGCGGAGAAAAATAAGCGCCATAATATTGCATTATGTATGACATAATAAATAATTTTTCTTAAAATTAAATGCACAGTAATGATGAAAAAGGTACTTTATCGCCTAATTCTGTTGGCTTTGACTTTGCTCTCGCAACAGGCTTATGCACAAGATAAAAACATCAGTGGTACGATTACCGATGAATTAGGCAAGCCAATGGAGTTTGTCGCTGTCGTTGTCAAGGGGACGTCGAATGGCACAATTTCAGGGGCTGATGGCAGTTTTAGCTTAAAAATACCACAAAATGCTGCTACTTTGGTGTGCAGTTTTGTTGGTTATGCCTCTTTGGAGGTCAATGCTGATAGCCCTTCACCGATTATCGTCAAAATGCAAACCGTCGGTAATTTAGATGAACTCGCTGTAGTTGGCTACGGCACACAATCTCGGCAAAAAGTATCGAGTTCAATTGCCAAATTAGACCAAGATGTATTAGCCAATACACCAAGAGCCAATATTGGTAGTGCTTTGCAAGGTACTTTGCCAGGTTTGCAGGTTGTTAATGCTTCGGGTTCACCGGGTGCCACACCACTTATTTTACTGAGGGGGGGCGCGTCAATCAATAACCCAGGCGCACCACTTGTGGTCGTGGATGGTATTATTAGAGCTTATAATGATATTTCTTCGGAAGATATTGCTTCGATTGAACTCTTGAAAGACGCGGCTTCTACGGCTATCTACGGGGCGCGTGCCAATAATGGCGTTATTTTGATTACTACAAAACAAGGCAAAGTTGGCACTTCTCAAATCAGCTATAAGTATACCAACGGTTTAAACAGAGAACGCCCAGGCTACGGTTATTTGAATGCCAAAGATTTTATCACCTATACGCGACAAGGTAATTTGAATTCACAAATTTCAGCCGCCGCCGTAGAAACAAGGAGAGGTTTTGGTTTGTTGACAGATACTGCTAATTTGTCGTCATTTGATATTCGGCGTTATACAGCGGCAAATGCCAATCTTTTGAGCAGTGGTTGGGATACGGTCGCAGACCCTTATGGCGGCGGTGCTATTATTTTCAAAGACCATGGCGGTGAAATAAAAGACATTCTTTTTAGAGATACCCGTACCCAAGACCATTATATCAATGTTATGGGCGGTAATGAAAAAGGGAAGTATTTTGCCAGTTTTGATTACTACAAAGAAGATGGCGTTATCATTGGCTCTGATTACAAGCGTTTTTCAGGCGATGTCAATGGCTCTTATCGCATTAAACCCAATGTCGAAGTGAGTACGGGCGCAATGTTTTCAACTTCTGCGCAATTGGGCACTTTGGGTTCAGAGGTGAATACTATTTATAGAAACTTAAATATTTGGCCCACTTTCAACCCGTGGATTGATGCGGCAAAAATAATCCCGAATCCTGGCAACGGCAACACCGACGGCAATCCGCTTTATTGGTTGAGCAAAACAGATAGGCGCAATGAAGTCAATAGAATAACTGCGAATGCTTCGGTAAAGTGGGATATTGTCCCAGGTCTTTTTGTTAAAGGTACAGCAATGGGCTATTTGGTTGAAGGTATTGACGAGTCGTTTACAAGGGCGACGCAGTTGTACAATAACATTTTTGCGAGTCCGCAGACTTTTAGCAATACAAGTCGTCCTTCACTTTCTTCATTTGGACGCTCGTTTCAACAACAGTACAATGTCATAGCGGATTATACAAAAGCCTTTAACAAACATCATACAGAACTCATGGTTGGTGCTGAATATTATGGCACAAAGGCTTATGACCTTCAAGTTGCGGGAACACTTGCGCCAACTGATGATATTCCTACTGTGAATGCAGCAACGACTTTTGCGGCAGGTTCAAATTTTTCAACCAAATCGGAATACAGAATTGCCTCTACTTTTGGTCGTTTCAACTATGACTTTGATGATAGATTTTTGTTGACACTCGTGTTTAGACGTGATGGCGTGTCAAGCCTTGCAGAAGCAAATAGGTTTGGTTTATTTCCCGGTATGAGTGCTGGTTGGAATATACACAAAGAACCGTTTTTCCAAAATAGTAAATTGGCTAATATCATTTCAAATTTCAAACCGCGTGTTAGTTATGGTCAAAATGGCAACGTAGCTGGTTTGGGTCGCTATGAAGTTCAAGGCGGTTATGGTTCAGTAGGTTTATACAACGGTGCAGCAACTTTTTTAAATACGGGCATTATCAATAATAATTTGAGATGGGAAAAGAGTAAAACAACCGACGTAGGTTTAGATTTAGGTTTATTTAAAAATAAATTAACGCTCCTTTTCGATTATTACGACAGAATAACAAGCGATTTATTGACCAATTTGGCATTACCAAGTTATACAGGTTTTAGCTCTTTGAGAACCAATTTAGGCACTTATCAAAACAAAGGTTATGAAATGGCGGTCAGTGCCAATGTTGTTAACCAACCTAATGGTTTGAAAATAAACATCGGAGCCAATGCGTCTTTTGTCAAAAATAAAATAATTCAATTGCCTAACAATGGGAATGACAAAAACAGACAAGGCGGTTTGCAAATTTTTGACCCGACGACAGGACAAGTAATATGGGTTGGTGGCTTGCAAGAAGGTCAAACTTTGGGCGATATTTATGCTTTCAAACAAAATTCAATTGTCAAAAACACTTCTGAATTGGAAACGCTTGCCAACAGATGGGATGCTGTTGCCTTGATTGGCGGTGCAAACAGACCTGGCACCAATAAAATTTCTTTGGGCGATGTGAATTGGTCGGATTTGGATAAAAATGATACCATTGATTCACGAGACCAAACATTTATGGGCAATATTTTCCCAAAGTGGACGGGTGGTTTCTCTTTAAATGCTTCTTATAAAGGCTTTTCACTCTATTCTCGCTTTGAATTTGCCGTAGGACATACCATCTACAATGATTTTGTTGCACGTACTATGGGCAATTATCAAGGCACGTTCAACTATATTGATTTGATGAAACAATCGTGGTCGCCTACAAATACAGAATCGGATATACCACGCGTCTATTTTGCCGACCAAGTGGCTGCACCAAATGGTAAGAAAAACTATACCCGTATCAATAATGCTGGGGCGAATTTGAACAGCAATAATTCAAGATTTTATGAAAAAGGCGATTATTTGGCGAGCCGAGAAATAACGTTTTCTTACGATTTTCCAAAAAGTCTTTTGACAAAAACAAAATACATTTCGCAGCTAAGGCTCTATGTGAGTGGCAATAATTTAGCGTATTTGACCAAATTTACAGGACCCACACCTGAAGCACCTATTTCAGGCGGTGCCATAACAGGCATTTATGGCGGGGCTTATCCGATACCTAAATCGTATGTTATGGGTGTTCAAGTATCGTTTTAGTTTTGAGTAATAACTTTCCGAAGGTTTGAAAGCTTCGGAAAGTTGTGCCAAAACACACCCCTCAGTATTTGAGGGCGGTTTAAGGTTTATTTCTATTGATTTAAAAAATTAATTCATTAAAATATGAAAAAGATATTCTTTATAGCCAGTCTCGCAGCTATTATAATCTTTAATTCTTGCGTGGATAAATTAGATTTATCAC
>JANMJN010000426.1:0-1924 GCA_031371355.1 Saprospiraceae bacterium | reverse complement strand
ATTGACGAATGACCAATTAACTATTTCGCAGGTAAAAACTTTTGAAAAATAGTCAAAACGCTTTTAACTAAAGCTAAATCGGGCATTTTCGAGTTTTTTTCTGCTTTTTCATCATCAGATTTTGATGTACGTGTCATCGTTTCGACTGACAACGCACGCTCAATAGGCATTGTGTTGACGTAAACAAAACAAGTAAAACTCAAAAGGATGAGCGACGCGAAAAATGCAGATTTTAAAGATTTACTTTTCATTGTGGCAGATGATTTTAGTTTATAGACAACGAAATTACAATTTTTTGACAGAAATAGTTCACTTTAAGGTTAAAAATTTGTTAAAAAATGTGACTTTTTCTTAACCTTGCAAACATTTGGTATTGGTGAATAATTTATTGGTGAATGGTGAAAAATAAATGATGAATTACGAATTTTGCAAACACTTGATAACCAATTATTTATAATTATTTGTCGTAAACATTCACAACATTTTTTCCTATTCTATTACTAAGAGCGTCTTGAACATAAAAAGGTTACAGTCAGGAATAAAATATGTAGAAAAATTCACCAGTCAACCATTCATCAATCACCATTGACCTTTAAACCATTCACGATTCACCATTTTGAAGACTTATTCTTTATACGAACTCAATGAGTTCCTACGTCGTGTTGTCGCCCTCAACTTCAGTGAATCGGTGTGGGTAACGGCAGAAATGGGGCAGATTTCGCTGTCTCGTGGGCATTATTACATCCGTTTGCTCGAAAAAGAAGGGGACGATATTATTGCTGAAATGTCGGCAGTCGTTTGGTCGTCCGATTTTAAGCGTATTCAAAGGGTTTTTGGTGCGGCTACAAGTGGGGTGCTTTCAGAAGGTATGGAAGTTCGTTTGAAAGGTCGCCTTGATTTCCATGAGCGATATGGTTTGAAATTCATTGTTGAAGAAATTGACCCGACTTATACGATTGGAAAATTAGAAATTCAAAAACGAAAGCTTATTGCAGAACTGCAAAACGAACAACTTTTGGGTCTCAATGCCTCTCTAACACCCCCCTCAGTATGGCAGCGTATTGCCGTCATTTCAAGTGAAACTGCAGCAGGCTGGGCAGATTTTCAGAATCATATTTTGGAAAATATGCATGCTTATCGGTTTGACATTCAGTTGTTTCCATCTGCTATGCAAGGGCAGCATGTCGAAAAAGAGTTATTGCAACAATTGGCACGTATTGCATCTGAAAAAGATCGTTTTGATGCTGTTGTCATCATTCGTGGCGGCGGGGCTAAGTTGGATTTAGCCGCCTTCGACAATCCTGCCCTATGTCGGGCTGTAGCACGTTTTCCTCTGCCCGTTTTGACAGGTATTGGTCATGAAGTGGATTATACGGTTCTGGATATGGTCGCATTTACCGCATTAAAAACACCGACTGCCGTAGCTGATTTTTTGATTGAACGGAACGGACAGTTTGAGATTGGTCTTGTCGAAATGGGGCATTTTTTGAATCAATATGTTCAAAACAGGCTTTATACTGAGGGGGGGGACTTGTCGAAATTAGACAATTTTCTACAATTTCAAACCGCTTTTTTTATCAAAAACCAAGCGCAAAAATTAGATTATTACTCAAATGAATTGCCCAAAATGGTCGCTAAATTATTGAAATTTGAAAACAATCAATTGGATAATACGTTGAAAATCATAGACTTAATGAGCATTGAGTCCATTTTAAATCGCGGCTTTTCTATTACCAGAAAAAATGGTAAAGTCGTTTCAAACATTAAAGAAGTCCAAAAAGGAGACGAAATAGAGACCCAAGTGTCAGATGGCGTTTTTGTTACTCATATTACAAAATAGACCACAGATTGGACTGATTGGACTGGTTTTCACTGATTTTTTGATTTTGTTATCATGTAAAGGAAAAAAAATCAAAAAATCAGT
>JANMJN010000395.1:0-9280 GCA_031371355.1 Saprospiraceae bacterium | reverse complement strand
AAAAAAAATCAATCAAAATGACAACATTATCATTGGAGTTGAAAGACGCTGAAAAGAGTCAAGTAAAAATATGGGTGGAATATTTAAAGTCGCTGGACTTTGTACAGAACATTAAAGAAAAAGAGGAGGTAAATCCTTATTTATCCATCGAGGCAATCAAAGAATTATTTCCGAATCAATGGGTATTATTAGCCGATGCACAAGCAGAAGGGCTGAACATATTAGGTGGTCGTGTTATCTTGAATGCACCCGATAAACATCAATTGGCTTTAAATGGACGTGATTTAGTAAAAGAATATCAACAAGTACGACACTATTTTACAGGTGACCGGATACATCAAAAGCATATAGGGCTTATTATAAGACAATCTTCTGCCAAATGATAAATAAGTTTAGTTTCCAATTAACCGACGATGATGCGTTAATTCTCATTGAAGCCGCCATAAAAGGTTTCCCTTTGATTTTAGCCTTAGATACTGCCGCTTCGCAAACCGTTATAGATTGGAATGCCTTATTTTTAGCGGGCTGTCAAATTCCGATGGAAAAAGATTTCCAAAATACAGTTCCTGTTGAAACTGCTTAGGGTGTGATCGATGTAGCTGTTTACGAAATAACAGAGTTTAGTGCTTTGGGCATTAATAAAACAGGTTTTTCTGTTCTTACCTATGATTTTTTAGCAAAAGGTTTGACAAGTCCTTATGATGGTGTGTTAGGTATTGATTTTTTTAGACAACAAGGTGTTTTGACTATTGATTTTGTACAAGAGAAATTGTGGTTCAATCAGAAGTAAAAAAGAATAACTCTTCTTTGGTACAACATACACTGACCGCAGGTCGGTTCTACTGCCATTACTCATCTGGCTTTAAATTCAACCGTATCGCCAAATCCTTCACCAACGGATTCACTTCCATCATCAACATCAATTTATCACGCGGTGTTAGATATTTTCTAAGCGGTGCGGACTTCGTTTCTTGCGGTGCTAAGTTTTCATCATAGACGATTTCAAGCAATAATTCAGCATCATTGAGGTCAAAACGAAGGAAATCTGCTAAACGAAACTCTTGTTGAATGATGCCCACCATAAGCGTTGAGCCAACTTTAGCAGTCACTTTTTTAACTTTCAATTCTAAACTGGCGGATTGCAAAGCGGCTTTTGTAGAAGGCGATTCATGGGTTTCAGAATATTTTTGCCACGATTCTTTTAGGTTTTGTATGCTTAGTTTTGAAACAGTCTGTTTCAAAATATTCTCTTCTTCTTCAATTTGCGCGGCTATGGCTTCGAGCGAACCAATTTTCATAGACGAGCCAAAATTACTCGTTGATGTATTGGTATTCGTTGAGGTACTCACTTTTCCACTTGGAATGGCTGGTCCGGGCGTTTCTTCGCTTTTATTTATTGGCGGAATCGGTTCTTCGGCAGTTGAAATAGGGGTTTCAACCTCTTTATACTGAGGGGGTGCTTGGCTGCCTGAACGCGCGCTTGAAGTCGTACTTTTAGTTTCTAATTTGTTTCCAACATTAGTTTTTTTTTCAACCAGTATCTGTTGCGGCACAGCCGAAAGGTCAACGGCACGACCGATATAGGTCATTTTTATCAATGCCATTTCAACGTGTAAACGTTTATAACGCGCCATTTTATAGTTGACATCACAATCATTACATAAATTGAGTGCCGTCAAAATAAAAGAAGTTGAAGATAAAGCGGCTTGGTTTTGATATCGCTGCTTCAAATTTTCACCGACCTCTAAAAGCTGTAAAGTTTGTAAATCCTTAGAAACCAATATATTGCGCAGATGTTCTGCCAAACCAATAATAAACGTATTGCCTTCAAAACCACGCCTCATCACGTCTTCGAAAGTGTTCAATACTGAGGGGAGGTCTTCAGACAACAAAGCATCCGTCATTTTGAAAAAATAATCGTAATCCAAGACGTTTAGGTTTTCAATGACATCGGCATAGTGAATTTTGTTATCGGTACTTGCAGAAACAATGCGGTCAAAAATCGAAAGCGCATCGCGCAATGCACCGTCTGCCTTTTGAGCGATGATGTGCAGCGCATCAGGGTCAGCAGTGATGCCTTCGGCTACACATATAGTTTGTAGATGCGATACAATATCAGGTATCTGAATCCGTCTAAAATCAAAGATTTGACAACGAGAAAGAATTGTTGGGATGATTTTATGCTTCTCCGTCGTGGCTAAAATAAAAATGGCATGAGCAGGTGGCTCTTCCAAAGTTTTCAAAAAAGCATTGAAAGCCGACGACGACAACATGTGCACCTCATCAATAATAAAAACTTTGTATTTACCTTGCTGGGGTGGTATGCGGGTTTGGTCAACAAGTGACCGTACGTGTTCAACCGAATTGTTTGAAGCCGCATCGAGTTCAAAAATATTGAACGATGCACTTTGACTGAACGCACGGCAGGAATCGCAAGTTCCACAAGCCTCAAAATCGGGCGTCCGATTTGTACAATTGAGTATTTTTGCTAAAATACGGGCATTGGTTGTTTTGCCGACCCCACGAGGACCACAAAACAAAAAAGCGTGGGCAATATGATCTGTCCGCAACGCATTTTTCAGAGTTTGCGAGACGTGTGCTTGTCCAACGACATCAGAAAATTTCTGTGGACGGTATTTGCGTGCCGATACGATAAATTCGCTCATGCCGCAAATCTACGGAATTAAATGACGACCAAAAAAAGTTTTTTTCCACATTTTGCAATAATTTGTTTCTTTTTTTGCCCTTCTGATCGAAATGAAAGAAGCTAAATAAAAAATATTAAGATTCTTTCACTTTGTTCAGAGTGACAAAATAACGGGCATGTATTATGGTGCAAAATAATTACTGTAAATTCGCAAAAAAATTCACATTATGACTCAACTAAAATCTTTTACATTCAATCCATTTTCTGAAAATACCTATATCCTTTTTGATGACGAAACCCGAGAAGCCATCGTCATTGATCCGGGTTGTTATACAACGAATGAGCACAAATTGCTCGTAAAATATATTGACGACAATCAATTGATTATCAAACGATTAATCAATACGCATTGCCACCTCGATCATGTTTTTGGCAATCCTTTTATCATCGAAACGTATAATGTACCTTTGGAATGTCATCGGGCAGAGTTGCCTGTTTTGGCGCGTGTCGAGGCAGCAGGAATGATGTTTGGTACACCCGTACCCCCACAAGAAGCCCCCTCAGTATTTATTGAAGATGACGATGTGATTACGCTTGGTTGCATCGAACTCAAAACGATTTTAGCCCCCGGACATTCGCCCGGCAGTTTGTGTTTTTATGATGAAAAAAATAAATTTTTGATTGGCGGCGATGTTCTTTTCTTCGGCAGCATTGGCAGAACGGACTTGCCAGGCGGCAATCATGCACATCTTATCAACAGCATCCAAACCCGCCTGATGCCTTTGCCTGATGATGTAAAAATCTATTCAGGACATGGACAAGCGACGACGATAGGACGAGAACGGCGGTCTAATCCGTTTTTGAATTAAGGGAAATCTATTATTTAATTTATTTGGGTACAACCTTAAAACCTTCGTCTTATCACTAAAAATATGGAGCGAAAAACACTGACTCATCGGCATTCAACCATCAGCTACCTGCGTTTCGGCGCAGGCGAGCGATTGCTTTTGGCATTCCATGGTTTCGGCGATAGAGCAGCGATGTGGCAAGGCGTGGGCGAAGGTTTGTCTGCTGATTTTACGATTATTGCCATTGATTTGCCGTTTCATGGACATACCATTTGGCGCGAAGACGTTTTTCAGAGCCGTGATTTTGAAGCCATTGTTCAAGAATTGTTGAAAATTGAAGGGAAAGAACGATTTTCTTTGGCGGGTTTCAGTTTTGGTGCACGTATTATACAACGATTGTTTTTTAGATTTCAACACCGCATTGACCATATTCTGCTCTTTGCGCCCGATGGTTTTGGCACAAAATGGATGTTTGAAATAACGATGATTCCCCGATTCATCCGTCGTTTTACAAAATGGTTGTTAAACCGCCCGAGTTGGTTTGTCCGCATTTTGACCTTTTTTTATGACCGAAAACTCATCAATCGGTTTATTTATTCCTTCACTTACAATCATTTAGGTCGTGTAGAACGGCGTGAACGGTTGTTTTCATACTGGCTTTCGATGGACGATTTTGTCATAAATCCTGAACGATTTAAAGCACGATTGGTAAAAAGTGGTATTCCAACCGATGTTTTTTTTGGTAAAAACGACGACATTGTACCCCTGCGCAGTGGCTATTGGTTGGCTGACAAGACGCATAATATTCGGCTTCATATAGTCGAAGATGGGCATAAATTAGTCAACGAAAAACGAAATGATGCCTTGAAAGCTATTTTTTAGCCGCCTGTTTTGATGTAAAAATGAGTTTTTGAAACTCAAAATGTACCCCCTCAGTAATTTACATAAAACAAGCTGGTGTTGATAAGCCTGTTGATAAACCATTGTTATGCACATTTACGCTCAGTTATCGGCTTGTCATGTCAAATCACAGGGTCAATTGGGCTTAAAAATCACTTTCAATCTGTCATGAAGTATCGTATCATTTTTCTTATTTTCTTTTGGGCAATAACAACCTCTTTTGGAAACGCTCAAACGTATTCCGAATACGGCACCATTCTGCGTTTTCCCTTGAAAAATGCCCCATTTCCTCACCCTAAACGGGCGGAAGGTCATACCTATCAAAACCAAAAATTTCCCTCAAAACAACATTATGAAGACAGTTCTGTCCTTGTTTTCGTACCAAAAGACTACCGTTTTTCTACAAAAACGGATATCGTTGTGCATTTTCATGGTTGGTACAATCATATAGACAGTGTTTTGTCGACTTTCAAACTCATTGAACAATTTGCGGCGGCACACCCAAATGCACTCCTTGTTGTACCTCAAGGACCCAAAGATGCCCCCGATTCGTTTGGGGGAAAATTAGAGGAGAAGAATGGTTTTAAATATTTTATCACCGAAGTTTTGGATTCCGTAGCAAGAATAAATCATAAAAAAACATTGTTACCACGACACATTATTTTGTCTGGTCACAGTGGTGGCTATCGAGTTATGTCTTTTATTTTGTTACATGGTGGTTTGCCAAAAAAGGTGAAAGAAGTATGGCTTTTTGACGGTTTATATGGTCAATTAGAAAAATATGGTGTTTGGTTGCAACAAACAGAAGCTCGTTTGGTCAATTTTTATACGAAAGAGGGTGGTACATTTGCTACTTCACTTGACTTTGCAACCGACATCGAAGCATGGCATTTGCAACAATGGGAAGGCGATGAAAAGGATTTGACAGATGATATACTTAGAGTCAACCAAATTTTTAATATTTTTACGCCTCTTGAACACAATGATGTTTTGTCAAAAACAGAAATGTTCAGACGTTTACTGTCAACAAGTCCTTTTTTAAAACGATAAAGAATGTTAAAAATAAAAGTAAAAGCGAGCCAGATTACGAACCTCACAGATGCCCGATATTTTGCCGCCAAAGAAGTTGAGTGGTTGAGTTTTAATTTTACGGAGGGGTCTGAAAATTATATTGACCCGATGAAGGCACGTGCCATGTTTGAATGGGTACATGGTCCGCACATCGTCGCTGAGTTTGATGGGCTATCGGCGGCGGATATCAACTTTTATACTGAGGGGTATCAATTGAGCCACATTCAAGTAGGTATGAATACGACCGCAGAGACGGTTTTTGCTCTTAAAGCACCGTCCATTATCAAGGAAATCAATGTGGGAACGGCTGCAAACCTTGAAATACTGAGGGGTCTGATGCAGCCGTTTGCATCAACAGTTGAGGCATTTCAACTCAATTTCGAAAAAAATGGATTAGATTTTTTAAGCCTCAAAAATTCAGATGCGTTGATATCAATAGAGGATGTAAAGGCACTTTGTAACGAGTTTAAAATTATATTAGCGATTGATTTTCAAACAATTATGCTTGACGAGTTGCTTCGCTTGAATATTTATGGTTTGAGTTTGCAGGGTGGCGAGGAAGAAAAAGTTGGGGTTAAATCGTTTGATGAATTGGATGATATTTTAGAGAAATTAGAAGTTGAAGAATATTAGGAAAGGGGGGCTATACCTCCTACCAATTAGAAAATAGGCGTATTCCTCAAAAACGCTGCAATCAAAAAGCCCCAATACGTCCCTGTGGCGTTACCCAATGCGCCAACGAGAATACCAGCCAAAGCTAAATCCTCACGTCCAAGACTTTTGGCACACGCCAAAGCTGTTGAGGCTCCCCCGACATTCGCTTTTAGCCTAAATATAGGCTTGAAATAATTATAGTAAATGGAAATGGAATAGGTTTTTGACTTTTTTGCAAAAAAAAACAAAAAACTATTCCATTGCCATCCACTATGCCTGACAATATACATGTCAATAATGTGGGAATAATGCAACATATTTCAAAAGTTATGTAACGCCTAACAGCCCAAGGATGCTCAACTTTGCACCGTATTATTTGAAAATATAAAATAACTAATTTAAAAAAAAATTTAAAGAATGAACACAGTAAGCACAAAGTCCGTCCAAAACGGCAATCAAAATCATGAAAAAGCAAATGGAGAGAAATCTGGTGTAGCACATGGTTTACGCACTTTACTTGTTGATGAACTCAAAGACATCTATTGGGCAGAGAAAGCACTCACAAAGGCAATTCCTAAAATGATCAAAAACGCCAGTGCCAATGAATTGATACAAGCACTGACGGGGCATCTTGAAGCCACAAAAGAACATGTCTCTCGATTAGAACAAGTTTTCTCCTGTCTTGGTGAACAAGTTGAAGAGAAAAAGTGCGAAGCCATTTTTGGCTTAATCAAAGAAGCAGATGACATTATGGAACATACTGAAAAAGGTATGGTGCGTGATGCGGGTATTATTTTAGCAGGTCAAAAAGTTGAACACTACGAAATTGCTACTTATGGAACGCTTTGCTGTTTCGCTAAAACTTTAGGTGAAGACGAAGCCGCAGCCTTGTTACACGAAACTTTAAGCGAGGAAAAAGAGGCAGATCAAAAATTGACTGAAATCGCTGAGTCCTTTATTAATGCCGAAGCAGCTCATGTAAGCTAAAAAATGAAGTCTATAAAGTATTCAACATAAAATTTTAAACATAAAAATAATGAAAAAATTAATCTTCGCAATGGCAGCCCTGGCGCTTTCATCGAGTGCATTTGCCCAAAACGATACATTCAGAGCAAAAGGTGTCACACCGACTGGATATTACAATGGATATAACAATGCACTGAATCAAGGCACACTGCCTAATGATGCAGACATGAATAGGATGAAAATGGATACGGTGCCGAAAAGAAAACTTAAGAAAAAGATGACGAAAAGACCACATGCCCTACCCATGCCGCCAGATTCAGCGCATTTTGGTATGCACAAGGACAAAATGAATCATGAAATGATGAATATGTCAAATGAAAAACATGTGATGATGCAAGATGGCAAAGTAACAATTATGAGAAATGGTAAAATGTTCCCAGTTAAATCATTTACACCTTTAAACAATGGCACAAAAGTGATGAGCGACGGTACCATCATAAAAAAAGACGGTTCTAAAACAATGTTGAAAGAAGGAGAGTGCTTGAATATGGCAGGCGAAATAGTACCGATGAAAAATTAATAATAGAAGATTACAATTTAACAATTTAAAACTCAAATAATGAATTACGAAAATGCAATTGATGCGTTAAATACGCTTATCGAAATTAACAACGACAGAATCGAAGGCTACAAAACGGCTGCTGAAGAAACGGATGAAATGGAGTTGAAAACTCTGTTTTCTGAACTGTCGCTGACAAGCTTCAAATGTCATTCGGAACTGGTTGCCGAAGTGAGAAGTCTCGGCGGTACACCTGTTGAAGGCACTAAAACAACAGGCAAAATCTATAGAGTGTGGATGGATTTTAAATCCTTGCTGACAGGTAAAAGTCGCTCATCTGTTCTAAATTCATGTGAATATGGTGAAGATGTTGCCCTCTCTACTTACGACGATGTTTTAAGCAATCATGCTGAAGATTTATCCATCGGACAACGAACGATGTTAAATTTACAGCGCTCATTGATAAAAGCCGACCACGACAAAGTAAAAGAGTTAAGAGATATGATGCCCGCATAGAAACAATTATGACCGGCAAATTTATTCCTCGAGTTTTGGTTATGGAATTTTGTTTGGTGGCATCGTTATTCTTGTTGGTTTGTCAGGTTGGCTAAACGGTATCAGAGACATAGAAGTTTTCCAACCTTCAGTCTATGACCAACGAAATGGTATGCGAGTCTGTACCCCGTTAATCAACAAGAATAACAATGTCACTAAACGGAATTTCTTTTTTGTAAGCATTATTACCCCCCCTCAGTATTTATAGAATTTTGGTACATAGATTCCTTTATTGTCTATCTTTAACAAATAAAAAAAAGAATTATGAATAATTTATTTAGAGGATTAATCTCTGGCTACGGTGCAAGCAAATTAGGGGGCGGTTGCTTTGGCACAATCGTCGTATTTATACTTATTTGGGTCCTACTTGGGCAATGTAACTAATAAACAAATCAAAATATAAAACATAAAATATCATGAAAAAAGTAAGTATAAATAAGAATCTGCCAAATTCAGGCTCTGGTAATGAACAAAAAATCAGCCTTGAGGGATACCCACAATTTCCTATCAAAGAAGACATTGAAGATAAACCTAATAGAAAAAAGCATAAAAATACTGATTCGGAAAATTCCTTTGGAAGAGAGAGTAAAGTTGGAACTCATACCGACGAAGTTTTTGGAAATGACATCTTTGGCGATGATTTGGAAATTCCGGGTTCTGAATTGGACGACCAACAAGAAGAGATTGGCAGTGAAGATGAGGAAAATAACTATTACAGATAGTCAGCGATAGACATTGAACCCTACGTTAGGGGAGTTTTCAAAGCTCCCCTAACGTTTTCGCCATTCGCCATTAAAACATTTACCCTTCAGCCACCGCAGTCAACAACACATTTAGCCGAGAAGTTACGCCTGTATTGATTTTGAAATCCTTAAATATCTGCGTGATATTGCCTTCTTTTTCGACAATGATTGTGTATTTGCCATTACTGAGGGGGGTAATTTCAAATTTACCATATTTATCAGTGATAGCCACTTTGTCGAAATCTTTAACCGTAATCCGAACACCTTCTATGGCAAATTTATTGACATCTCGCATGATTTTGCCCGAAATACCCGCATTCTTAACGCCATGTGTTTG
>JANMJN010000342.1:0-4439 GCA_031371355.1 Saprospiraceae bacterium | reverse complement strand
GCCAAATGACATTCGAGAAAATCATTTGGCTGGAGAACAAAAACATACAATGAGTTACAAAAAAATCGTCTAATTGTTAAAAATTTGAAGTGCTTTTAAATACAGATGCAATTTTTTAGGTCTGACGATTTATATTTTATCCCCAAATTTCAAAATTTAACAAACTAATTTTAATTGTTTTGTAGAATTTTGAAATTTTGGGATAACACTAAACACGTTTACGATCAATAAGGAACGTAAATTTATGTGTATTTTTCAAAGCGATACCCGTACCACGAACAACGGCTCTCAAAGGATCATTGGCTACTGAAACCGGTAATTTCGTTTTTGCAGAAATCCGTTTATCAAGACCCCTCAGTAACGCACCGCCACCCGTGAGGTATAAACCTGTTTTATAGATATCCGAAGCCAATTCAGGAGGCGTGCTTTCAAGGGCTTTCAAAACAGCGTCTTCGATTTTTGATATGGATTTGTCAAGTGCATGAGAAATCTCACTATACCCAACCGTAATTTGCTTTGGAATACCCGTCATCAAGTCACGTCCGTTAACCGCATAATCGTCAGGTGGATTGTCCAATTCAGGCAACGCCGAGCCAACGTGTATTTTTATTTGTTCGGCTGTCCGTTCTCCGATGAGGATATTGTGTTGCCGTTTCATGTAGTTCAGAATATCCATTGTCAGTTCGTCGCCCGCAATCCGTATAGATTGGTCGCAAACGATACCCGACAAAGCGATGACGGCAATTTCTGTTGTTCCGCCGCCGATGTCAATAATCATATTGCCAATCGGTTCTTCGACATCTAAGCCAATACCCAATGCCGCAGCCATAGGTTCGTGAATCAAGTATGTTTCTTTTGAATCAACGTGGTCGGCAGATTCAAAAACAGCCCGTTTTTCAACCTCTGTAATACCCGAAGGAATACAAATCACCATTTTCAAGTGCGTGAAAAACCGACGCCGTGCGCCTGTCATGCGTATAAAACCCTCTATCATACTTTCGGCAGCTTGAAAGTCAGCGATAACGCCGTCTTTTAATGGGCGAATCGTTTTGATATTTTCGTGGGTTTTCTCATGCATTTGCATGGCTTTTTGCCCAACTGCAAGGACTTGATTCGTTTTACGGTCAATGGCAACAATGGAAGGTTCATCTACAACAATCTGATCATCTTGTATGATGAGTGTATTGGCAGTGCCTAAATCTATGGCTAACTCTTGAGTGAAAAAATTGAAGAATCTCATATATCGTGTTTCCTCGCGGTTTCTATCTTTTTTATGAAATAATGCTGGTTAATTGAAATTTGAAAATTGGATTCTGAAGAACATCAAATTGAAGATTAATCTTTGAAAATGCCCCTTAGTCGGTTGCCTTTTGGTTGTTTTATGTCTCTTTTTATCAATTTCTTCTTTACTTTTTCTCAAAATCGGTGCAAAAGAACGAAATTTCATTCACAAAACGAAACAAATCAATGATTCAAAATTAATAAAACATCAAAAACACTTGTTACAACTTCAAAATACCGCTTTAGAGCCCTTGAGACTCCGTTATTTTACCTTTTTGTAAGGTTTTTGATAATTATTTTGTTGATTATCTAAAAATAACCAGCATAGTTAACCGATAATAAGGTTTTTTTTACAAAAAAAAGACAAAGTTAAAGGTATTGCTGTCTGTATTTTTTGGAATTTTTATCCATGCCTTTATATCATCGTCTTGATCATCATCTCCAAAATTTGAGCTGCCGCTTTCGGAATGACTGTACCAGGTCCAAAAACGCCCGCTACGCCACAATCATATAAATACATGTAGTCTGCCGGTGGAATGACGCCACCAACGACGACCATAATATCACCACGACCTAATGCCTTCAATGCTGCAATCGTTTCAGGGACAAGGGTTTTATGCCCTGCCGCAAGGCTCGAAATGCCAATGATATGCACGTCATTTTCTGCTGCTTGACGTGCTGCTTCCGAAGGCGTTTGGAAAAGAGGACCAATATCTACGTCGAAACCCAAATCAGCGAAACTTGTCGCTATGACCTTAGCGCCTCGGTCATGCCCATCTTGCCCCAATTTGGCAATCATGATGCGGGGGCGACGACCTTCCAAATCGGCGAATTTATCTGTTAAGGCTTGTGCCTTTTTAAAATCATCATTCATCTCATTCTCTTGACTGTAAATAGCTGATACTAAACGTGTTGTCGCTTGGAAACGCCCAAAAGACTTTTCCATCGCATCTGAAATTTCACCCAAAGATGCCCTTTTTCGAGCACATTCAACGGCTGCTTCCAGCAAATTACCAGAACCCGTTCTTGCGACTTCTTCAAGTTGTTTGAGCGCTTCAAATACTGAGGGGTCTCTTTCTCCCTTCATTTTTTGCAAACGAGCGATTTGCGAATCCCTTACCGTTGAATTGTCCACTTCTAAAAGGTCAAATGGTAAATCCTCTTCGTGTCGAAACACATTGACACCCACGATGAAATCTTTTCCCGCATCAATCCGCGCTTGTTTACGCGCCGCAGCTTCTTCAATCCGTAGTTTTGGTAAGCCCTCTTCAATCGCTTTTGCCATGCCGCCCATTTCTTCAACCTCCTGAATTAATGTCCAAGCGCGTTCAGCGAGTTTTTCGGTCAAATACTCAACATAATAAGAACCTGCCCACGGGTCGCATGCCTTTGTAATATCCGTTTCTTTTTGAATAAAAAGCTGTGTATCCCTTGCAATTTTAGCTGAAAAATCTGTAGGCAGAGCAATGGCTTCATCGAGGGCATTTGTATGCAGCGACTGTGTACCCCCCAGCGTTGCCGCCATCGCTTCAATCGTTGTCCGAGCTACATTATTAAATGGATCTTGTTCCGTCAGTGACCAACCCGACGTTTGGCAATGCGTCCGCAACATCATAGATTTCTCTGATTTTGGATTAAATTGCTTCACAATTTTAGCCCACAACATACGTCCTGCACGCATTTTAGCGATTTCCATGAAATGATTCATACCAATACCCCAAAAAAACGACAAACGTGGTGCAAATTCATCAATGCTCAAACCGACTTTCAAACCCGCCCGAATATACTCCATACCGTCTGCTAACGTATAAGCCAACTCGATATCCGCCGTGCCACCCGCCTCTTGAATGTGGTAGCCAGAAATAGAAATCGAGTTAAATTGAGGCATTCGTTGCGCCGTATAGGCGAAAATATCCGCAATAATCCGCATCGAAGGTTCGGGTGGATATATATAGGTGTTGCGTACCATAAATTCCTTCAAAATATCATTCTGTATGGTGCCACTTAACTTTTCAGCTGCCACGCCTTGTTCTTCTGCCGCTACGATATAAAACGCCATGATGGGAATGACCGCCCCATTCATCGTCATCGAAACCGACATTGTATCGAGAGGGATTTGGTCAAAAAGAATTTTCATATCCTCCACAGAGTCAATCGCCACACCTGCTTTACCGACATCGCCTGTCACACGCGGATGGTCGCTGTCATAACCCCGATGCGTCGCCAAATCAAAAGCCACAGACAAACCCTTTTGCCCTGCCGCCAAGTTGCGCCGATAAAAAGCATTAGACGCTTCGGCAGTCGAAAAACCCGCATATTGCCGTATCGTCCAAGGTTTTGTGACGTACATAAGGCTGTAAGGACCACCCAAAAAAGGCGGCAAACCACTGACAAATTGTGCCGTCACCCCCTCTCCAAAGGAGTCCTCTCGGACAGTATCAGAGGCATTATAGACAGATTTGACAGGAATTTTTTCAGGCGTTTCCCAAGTCTCGTCATTTTGAGATTCATGAGTCATCTTAAAGACATGGCGATTGAAGGCTATTTTTTTAAAATCGGGCATTTTTAAGTTTGGTTTTATTCTGTTTTTTCTAAAAAATACGATTTTTGGCTAAAATTACATGTATTTTTAGGACGTATAAAGATTTCTATATCCTTTATTTTGCAATTACACCCCCTCAGTATAACGGTACTTTTTTCTAAAAAAACACTAACTCAAAACCCCTTCAAGCACCGCCACCAACTCTCTCTGCGTCGCCACCGTTTTATCTGCATCATACCAACCATGCACCGTCGCTTTCACCGATTGAACATGCGCTTTGCGTTCTTCTTTGGTCATCAAAGCCATATCTGCTTTAATCTTTTGCACAATATCTTGCAAAGCTTGCGGTCGTGGTCCCCAAGAAGTCAGCACTTGACCGTCTTCATCCAACACAATGAGTTTTGGAATCGAACGCCCTTCATCCGTCAAAAAAGCATTCATAATTTCAGGATGTTCATCTCTAAAAATGATGCGGTGCGTAATAAGTGGTTGAGCCATAGCGATTTTCTCAAACACAGGCACGACTTGACTGGCATCGCCACACCACCCCTCCGTAATAGTGAGCCAAGTCGTAGGTTTTGTCATTTTCGCTAAAAAAACCTGCATTTCAGGTATC
>JANMJN010000338.1:0-1637 GCA_031371355.1 Saprospiraceae bacterium | reverse complement strand
AGTATGGTACAATGACGAATGGTATTTTTCCGTCGTTGATATGATTGAGGTATTGTCTGAAAGCCCAAATCCTTCGAACTATTGGAATATGCTCAAAAAGCGGGATATTCAACTTTACACAGTTTGTGTAAAGTTGAAATTAGTTGGCTTGGACGGTCGGTCACGCCCTTCTGATTGCGCCAATACTGAGGGGGTGCTGCGTATCGTCATGTCCGTTTCTTCGCCCAAAGCCGAGCCTTTGAAACTGTGGTTGGCGCAAGTCGGAACAGAGCGTATTCAAGAAACAGAAAACCCTGAAATTAGTATTGATAGACTCACGGAAATTTACAGAGCCAAAGGACGAGACGATGTTTGGATAGGAAATCGCTTGAAAACAATAGGTATTCGTAAAGAATTGACCGATGAATGGCAAAAACGCGGCGTTGGCGATAGTAAAGAATATGCTATATTGACGGCTGAAATCGCTCAAGCCACTTTCGGTTTAACACCCAGCGAACACGCCAAACTCAAAGGTCTCGACAAACAAAATCTAAGAGACCACATGACCAATTTGGAACTCGTTTTCACCGCATTAGGTGAGGAAATAACTCGTGGAGAAACGGTCAAAAACGATGCACAAGGCTTCCATGAAAACAGAGAAATGGCGATTCGAGGCGGTACTTTGGCAGGAAAAGCACGGAAATTAATTGAAGATGAACGCGGGGAAAAAGTGGTTTCTTCGGCAAATTTTTTAGATTCGATTGGTGAAAAAGATAAAACGAATGAGCTTGAAAGTGGTGACAAGGAGTGAAATTTAAAGGTAACGGATTCGTAAGGTTTAAAATGGAACAAATTCAACATGGAAAATCGAGTATTCAATGAATTTCTAAGCGATTTCATGCAGCATAATATTGTTGAATGTCCAAATTGTCATAAACGTGCAGATGTTAGAGTTCTGGAGAATCAGATACATAAATACGTAAACACATCGCCAAGTAAAGTGACCTGTCTGCATTGTGGCTACAATAAGATTTTGAAAAATGGTTCTTATTTTGAAAATTTTACTTTGTTTCTGACAACGACTTGCTCCGAAAATACGCTTTGGGCTTTGAACGAACAACAATTGCAATGGCTTGAAGATTATATTTCTGCGACACACCGCTCTCGTCCTTTGAGTAGTAATCAATCGCTGGCGGCTCGATTACCACAATGGATGACTTCCGCTAAGAATAGGAAAATGGTTTTGAAAGGGATTGAGAAACTTAAAAATAAACTGAAAGATTAAAAAACGAATGCCTATCACAACTCAAGTGATAGGCATTTTACGTTGCTGTGTACGCTGTCATAAACTTAAAGATTTATCTGTTTTAAAAAGAAACGAATAGCCGAAATTTTGTTCCGTGTTGGTTTAATAAGATTTGACAACGTTTTTTGATGAATCATTTCAGCTAACCAACACCGTCACATAATCAGTAGGGTTGCTTTTAAGTCCTTTGCGACCATTGGCGTAAATACGCACATTGTAATACACACCCGCTTCGAGACCTTTCAAAACAGCGGTGCTACTGGTGCTGAATGTGCCGTTTTGCCAGACTGTTTCATTTTCTTTTTGATATTCAAGCCCAAAATTCACGACATTTTTGTCTCCTTTCCACTTG
>JANMJN010000326.1:0-1992 GCA_031371355.1 Saprospiraceae bacterium | reverse complement strand
AATACCTTGCACAATTTTCAATCTCAGGTCAAATAAGTGTGTTTTGTCTTTGTTTTCGGCATCACACGCCATTTCGATTTTAGCCAATTCTTCGTGTGTTTTTTGTTTCGGATTAAAAATGCCATTGAGTTCCGTGCATTGGTGACAAGTGCCTTCTTTATTGATCAAAGCGCAACGACCATTGAAAATGTCCATCATTTTTGAGCGACTGATGTGCAGATAATATTTGACCATTGCCTCTGTATTGTCTATGATTTCAGCAATTTCTTTGACCTTAAAATCATATACTTCCTTCAAAAGCAAGGTCAAATGCTGCTCTAAAGGGAGTGATTTGGACACACAAGTAAAGCAAAAGGAGATGTGTTCTTTGATTTCAAAATGACCTTGCTCCGATGTTGTTCTAATATGGATCATTTCGCCGAGAAATTCACGATTAGAGAGTGCGGCACTTCTGCAAATGTCTGTCACATTTTCAGCCCACCGTTTTTTCGACTTCAACAAATCTTTTGCAAGATTAGAAGCGATGGCAAAAATCCATGTTTTAAGAGATGATTCCCCTTTAAACGATTGAATATTTGAGAAAGCTTTGATGAATGTGTCTTGAACGATGTCTTCCGTATCTTCCACACTTGCGGTTAAGCGTAAAACGTACGATTTGAGTTGTGGTCGGTTCTGTTCAAAAAGGAGCATTAGGTTTTCTCTATTCATTTTTAAGGATGATTTTTTTGTAGAAATTTGAGTTTAGACAACAAATTTACTAAAAAAGGTTGAAATACTGAGGGGTATGACGTTCTATTTTTTGATTCAAATATTACCTTGTTTCATCTATTTTTCCGATATTTAGCCTTAAATTAAATTATTGAAAATCAATGCTTTAAATATCTGAAATCATTATGAAAAAGCTATTTTCCTTTAACAGTGTCCAATGGACTCCCCTCAGTATTTTAGCCGTTTTATGCCTATTTGCAGCATGCCACACGGCGTCTTTGACAGCAATAAAAGACGATAATCTTTACAAAAGCCTAACGGCAAAAAGGATACAACTGCCCAATCAGTGGAAACTCACACCTGCGGGAACGAGCCTGCCTTTGGGCGATTTGCCCTTGAATATGGTCGTTTCACCCTCAAAAAAGCTATTGGCGGTGATAAATAGCGGTGTTAGCAAACAAAAAATTCAAATTTTTAATATTGATAACGCGGCACAATCGGTCAAGGTGATTTCGGAAGCGGAGATTCCAAAGTCGTGGTATGGTTTAGCGTTTTCAAAAGACGAAAAACGGCTGTTTGCCTCAGGTGGCAATGACAACACGATTGTTGTTTATGACATTGATAATCAAACAATTAAGCACGATACGGTCATAAAATTGGGTGAACCTTGGTCTAAAAACAGAATTTGTGCAACAGGTATTGCTCTTGACGATGCCACAAATCGCTTGTTTACGGCGACAAAAGAGGATTCTTCGCTTTATGTCTGCGATACAAAGACCTTAAAAGTTTTGAAAAAGTACCCCCTCAGTAGTGAAACCTATTCTGTTCAAATTTCACACAGTTTGAATGAAATATATGTATCTCTTTGGGGTGCAAAGCGTATTGCGGTTTTTGATTTGAATAGTTTAGAGAAAAAAACAGATATAGCCGTTGGTGACCATCCCAATGAAATGCTTTTGAACAGAAGTGAGACTGTTCTTTTTGTTGCCAATTCCCTTGATAATTCGGTGTTGGTTGTTGACTTAAAGACAAAAAAAGTTTTAGAAACGCTCAATGCGGCTCTTTATCCAGATGCACCAAATGGCTCAACGACAAACGGTTTGGCATTGAGTGGCGACGAAAAGACCTTGTATATTGCCAATGCGGATAATAATTGTTTAGCCGTTTTCGATGTCGAAAGGGTAGGGGAGAGCCATTCAAAAGGCTTTATTCCGACGGGTTGGTATCCGACAAATGTGAAAGTTGTGGGTAAAAAAATACTTGTGGCGAATGGCAAAGGCATGA
>JANMJN010000291.1:0-3670 GCA_031371355.1 Saprospiraceae bacterium | reverse complement strand
ATGACGACGGTAACAATTATTGAAGATTTGCTGATGGTTGCCATGGCAGCCGCGATGTTATTTTTAATGTAAACATAGATAAAAATTATTTTTTAAATATCTAAAATCATTTAAACAATGAAAAATGTTCTTTTAATCGCTCTATTATTTACAAGTTTTATCGCTTGCAAAACCGATACTTCTAAACAAAATCAAGGTGGGGAAACCAACACATCATCGCCTGTGACAACTGATACAAAAGCAGCGGTCAAAACAGATACAATGATGCACGTTCATACCTACGCTTGTCCGATGCACCCAGAAATCACCAGTACCAAAGATGGCGAAAAGTGTTCTAAATGCGGCATGCTCCTCGTTCACAACGATTCGAAATAAGTAACTAAGAGGGTAAAAGTACCCCCTCAGTATTTCGTTAAAATTTATTGTTTTTAAAATATTAAAATTCAAAAAAAATGAAAAAACTATTGATAGTCAATCTATTATGCCTTGTGGCTTTGATGGCAAACGCACAGGATGCTGCTAAAAAAAGCACACCTAAAAGCCCAGAAGCGGCTTTCACGCAGCAATTTGGTGGCAGCGAAATTCAAGTCGCTTATGCCCGTCCTTCTGCACGCGGGCGGAAAGTTTTTGGCGCATTGGTGCCATTCGATAGCCTTTGGCGCACAGGGGCGAATGATTGTACCCAAATCAAATTTAAAGAGGAAGTGGTTATGGGCGGCAAAATGATCGCAGCAGGTAAATACTCGTTTTTCACGATTCCAAGTGCCACTGATTGGACAATTATCCTCAATTCAGAAACTTCTGGACATGGCACAAGTGCCTATAAAACGGAAAATGATGTGCATCGTTTCAAAGTAAAATCGGAGAAAACAAACCGTTTTTATGAAACTTTTACCATAGAAATCAATGATTTTGATGCCAAAGGCGATGCTTCTTTGAATTTGATGTGGGAAAATACGATGGTCAAAATTCCTTTGAAAACCTCAATGGATGCTGTCGTTGCCCATGCAGATGCCAAGCCTAAAATGGACGCCTCCGCTGGACATGATATGTCTAAAATGAACAAAATGGAGGATAAAAAAACAGTAGATGCCAAGCCTAAAATGGACGCTCAAGCAGGACACGATATGTCTAAAATGAAAAATACTGAGGGGGTATCTGAAACGGGACTGAAAGCGCAGTTTGCGCCCGTATTAGCCTCATATTATGGTTTAAAAGACGCTTTGGTGGGGGATAATGGCACATTAGCGGCGGAAAATGGCAAGGCGATGAAAATGGCTTTGCGTAAATTGGATACCAAAACTTGGACAGCCAAAGAGCGCAATGCTTACGAAGAAGTGGCGAAAAAATTGGATACTGATGCTGAGCATATCGGCGACAATGCCACCAAAATTGACCACCAACGCGAGCATTTTATCACCTTGTCAACCAACCTCTCGACTTTAACTAAAGCATTGAAAATCAATAGTGAACCCGCATATTTGCAGTTTTGTCCAATGGCAAACGGCGGCAAGGGTGCTTATTGGTTGAGTAAGGAAAACAAGGTTAAAAACCCGTATTATGGTAAGTCTATGTTGACGTGTGGGAGTGTGAAAGAGACTTTGTAATGATTCCAAATCTCTCTCTATGCGTCTGTGGAAGGGCTTTAGATTTTTAATACTGCAATGACATAAATCACTCCTCTTACTGATTTTTCACAGTATCTACCTTTTAATAAATACTGAAAATTGCACTATAAAAATTCATTCACGTTTAACATTTAAAAAAATGAAAAAGTTATCAATCGTTATCGTGTTCGTTATTGGACTTATGGGTCAAAACCTTTTCGCACAAGCCGTCAATTCGAAAGGACGTGTTATTGATGCACAAGGTAATGTGTACGTTGACGGTACTAAATTGGGTTCCATCACAATGGACAGTATCGTCAAAAATGCCAATGGCAAGCCGATGGCGTTTCTTAAACCAGGCGGTATTTTAGTCAATTCGAAAGGAAAAACGCTCGGTAGAATGGGTAAAGACGGAAAAACCTATTACAATGCAAAAGGGCAAGCTGTTTTGTTTTTTAAAGACAATACCGATAGCGAAACGTGTAATATTGAAGATGCAAATGGCAATGTCGTTGGCAACGTCCACAATAATTACAAAGCGATGGCTTGTGCTGTACACTGTTATAGCAATAAGATGAATTCAAAGCATCAGAAAGTTAAGAAATAGCTGTCCTAATCAGGTATGGTCACAATCCATTTAGGTTTGTGGCTATACCTGTTTTTTAGTTTTAAAAAACCAAAATTATGGTTCAAAAATTAATTGAACTGGCTTTACGCAATAGGCTGATTGTCTTATTGTTAGCAGGTGGTTTATTTGCATGGGGCATTTTCTCTATCAAACAAAATCCGATTGATGCCATTCCCGATTTGAGTGAAAATCAAGTGATTGTTTTCACAGAATGGATGGGAAGAAGCCCGCAAGTGATGGAAGACCAAATTACTTATCCTTTGGTGAGTAACTTACAAGGTATTCCCAGAATTAAGAATATCCGTGGGACTTCCATGTTTGGGATGAGTTTCGTTTATGTCATTTTTGAAGACAATGTAGATGTTTATTGGGCAAGAACAAGGGTTTTGGAAAGATTAAACTATGCTCAAAGATTGTTGCCACAAGGCATAACCCCGTCTTTGGGACCCGACGGCACAGGCGTTGGACACATCTTTTGGTATCATTTAGATGCACCCAAACTTGATTTGGGTGAGCAACGTGCCTTGCAAGATTGGTATGTGAAATTTGCTTTGCAAACAGTACCAGGTGTGGCAGAAGTCGCTTCTTTTGGTGGTTTTGAAAAGCAATATCAGATTTTATTAGACCCTATAAAGCTGCAATTTTATAATGTTACGCTGATGGATGTGATGAATAAAGTGAAAGCCAATAACAATGACGTGGGTGGACGGAAATTTGAAATGAGTGATATGGCTTACATTATTCGCGGTTTGGGTTATATAAAAAACAAAGAAGATGTAGAAAATATCGCATTAGGGCAATACAATGGCATTCCTGTCAGAGTAAAAGATGTGGGGACGCTACAAATGGGTGGCGATTTGCGGTTGGGTATTTTTGACCAAAATGGTGAAGGTGAAGTCGTGGGTGGCATCGTCGTGATGCGTTACGGTGAAAATGCTGATAAAGTGATAAAAGCCGTCAAGTTAAAAATGAAAGAAGTTGAAAAAGGCTTGCCCGAAGGCATCACTTTTAAAACATCTTATGACCGCAGCACTTTAATTGAAGAAGCCGTCGCATCGGTTACGGGTACGTTGAAAGAAGAATTAATAACTGTTTCCGTTGTCATACTTATCTTTCTTTTTAACTGGCGCAGTGCTTTGGTGATACTGATTCAATTGCCTATTTCTGTAGCAATTGGGTTTATTTTACTGCAAACGTTTGGTTTGTCTTCCAATATTATGTCGTTAACGGGCATTGCTTTGGCGATAGGTGTCGTCGTAGATGATGGTATCGTGATGGTGGAAAATAGTTATCGGCATATTTGTGATGAACAGATAAAACGGACAGGTGGATAGTAAACAGATTTAGGAAATTTTTAAAATTCCTAAATCTATACCCCCCTCAGTATTTTGTCACCACTTTTTGCGTTGTCGTCGGTCTGAAAAACGGCGTCGTC
>JANMJN010000286.1:0-2124 GCA_031371355.1 Saprospiraceae bacterium | reverse complement strand
ATATGTCCACGTATTATCAATCGCCTTTTGCGCTCGTTGGTGACTTTCTGAGGTACCATCGCCCAAACGGATAAGCCACTCGCTCGACCAACGCAGATGATACGCCAATTCTTTCACACCTTTTTCTGCGACACCCCTCAGGATATGGTCCTTGGAATGGACTAATTTTTTATAAAAAGGTAATTGAAATGCTGAAAAAAGGAATTGCCGAACAACGGTATCCGCAAAATCGCCATTGGGTTGCTCAACGAGCAATAGGTTTTTGAAATCATAAACATCGCGTAGATAAGCGATGTCATCCTCTGTTTTGCCTTCATTTTGTACTTCGGCGGCATATTGATAGAGGCTTCGGGCTTGTCCAACAAGGTCAAGCGCAATATTCGTCATGGCAATATCTTGTTCCAAAACGGGTCCATGTCCGCATAACTCTGATAGGCGATGTCCCAGAATGAGCGCATTGTCAGCGATGCGGAGGGTATAGTCAAAAAGGTTATTCATAAATCTCTAAATTTTATCATCCTATACTGAGGGGTATAAAAGAGTCATTACCCATCAATATCATCGGTTTGTAATTCTTTTAAAAGTCGCTCATGAGAAGGAAAATGAAATAGAAAATGGGCTAATGATGCGCCTGTCATAAAGAGTAAAAAAACTTCACCTAATATAAAATAGCCAATAAGAAGGAGTAAAGTCGCGCCTTCAAATAAGACCCATTTGAGTATTGAAGCCGTCCGATACAACCCTTTTCGCACATCTATATTGCTTTCTGAAAGCCAAGATTTTCTTCGGAAGGTGAATAAAAAATAGCCTGTCGCAATCATTCCAATGGCTATTAATGGCAAAATATTTATTAAGTCAGCATTGTTTTCTTTATGAGGTGTGGGGCTCAAAAAAGCATAAAATACAAGAGATGCTAACAATTGCCCTGTAAAGAGCGCGCTAAATAAGATTTGCAAAGATTTTAAATAGCTTTGTTTCTGACTTTTCATAAAGTATTGATTTTTATGATTTTAAATGTTTTTTATCCCTTCTGGCATTTCATAAAAGGTCGGATGCCGATATGCTTTGTCGCGGGCAGGTTCAAAAAGCGGGTCGCTGTCAGCAGGGTCAGAAGCGGTAATGTGTTTGGATTCGACAACCCAAATCGACACCCCTTCTTGTCGGCGTGTGTACACGTCTCGGGCATTTTCGATTGCCATCGTTGCGTCTGCGGCGTGGAGTGAGCCGACATGTTTGTGGTCAAGCCCTTGCCGGCTGCGGATAAAAACTTCCCAAAGGGGCATTTCTTGGTTAGGCATATTATGTATTTTAATCGTATTGTTGTGGCATTGAAATTACAAAGGTACAAAGATACGAATCATTGAAAATCAAATTTTCTGATTCGTTTCTCTGTACCTTTAAACATTAGATTGGATTGCAAATTTACAAATTCCCACGCTTCGCTTGCTCTCTCTCAATCGCTTCAAACAAAGCCTTAAAATTGCCTTTTCCAAAAGAAGTTGCGCCCTTTCGTTGAATAATCTCAAAAAACAAGGTCGGACGGTCTTCCACAGGCTTCGTAAAAATCTGTAAAAGATAGCCTTCTTCGTCTCTGTCCACTAAAATATTGAGGTCACGTAACGGCTGTAAACCTTCGTCAATATGACCAACACGGTCTAATAAATCATCATAATAGGTATCAGGAACTTCCAAAAATTCGACACCCCGACTCCTTAGATCACTAACTGTATGTATAATATCGTTTGTCGCCACAGCGATGTGCTGAACGCCTGCGCCGTTGTAAAAATCGAGGTATTCCTCAATTTGCGATTTCTTTTTGCCTCGTGCAGGTTCATTGATAGGGAATTTGACAAATCCATTGCCATTTGACACCACTTTTGACATCAACGCTGAATATTCTGTCGAAATATCTTCATCGTCAAAAGTAATCAGAAGCTTGAAACCCAGTACATCTTCATAATACTTCACCCATTTATTCATCTCGCCCAAAGGCACGTTGCCGACACAGTGGTCAATGTATTGCAAACCCACATCACCTTTGAAAGTACGGCTGTGACGCGCTTCGTAACCCGGTAAAAAAATGCCATTGTAGTTTTTGCGTTCAACAAAAGTATGAATCGTATC
>JANMJN010000272.1:0-2368 GCA_031371355.1 Saprospiraceae bacterium | reverse complement strand
AATACGCCATCTGTACCCGTCAGAGGTTGACCATTCAGTAAGCCTTCTACTGCACGGGTCTTGTACTGTTCATAATCAAATGTCTTTTCCATTTACAAAGTTAATAAAAATTTGTATTGACACAGTTTAGTGAACACTCTCCGCACCAATTGACAAATTATTTTAGACATTTATCAATAGTCATTTAGCGCAATTGATGACAAATGACTATTGACTTACAAATACATTGCTTCAACCAAAAAATGATTCATCGGTTGGGCAGCTTCAAAATGCCCCCTCAGTATAGAAACAAAATCATCTTGCAAAGCCATTTTAGGGTCAATATTTTTGCCCCAATAAAATTGTTTATTAGCTATAAGCGGTTGAATATCAACAAATTCTGCAAACTCGGGCGTTAACCGTTTATTCGTTTCACCTTTTATAGTTTCCCATTTCTCCACGAAAGAAGGTGCATTGAGTAAACTTAAAAAACGGTCGTGATTGTCCATTATGTAACGCCGCACACGCAACAACATCTCTTTCTCTTCAAACCAATAAGCACCGCCTGCCAAGAATGATTCACCCGCACCTACCTGTAAATAATGCCCTGGATAGAGTTTATCCTTTGTTCCAAAGCGCGTAATTGACGCTGATAAATGCTCTTTATAGGGTCTTTTGTCCTTCGAAAAACGAATATCTCGGTTGATACGAAACAACATTTGCTTAGATGGAACAAGACCAAGGTCAGGCTCTGAGTCGTGTAATGAAGCAACAACGGCTTCGACAAGGCGCAAAAAAGGCTCTTTTACGTCCCGTTCATAGCGTTTTTTGTTGGTTTGAAACCAATCACGTTCATTATTGAGTGCGAGTTCTTCAAAAAAATCGAAATAGGCTTGGCTTAATATAGGCATTTTTAATGATGAATGATGAGTTATGAATGATGAATTTTTCAGATAACGTAAGGGTATTTTATTTAAATCCTTATAAATGACCGATAAATTCTATTTTTGCTCAAAAATAAGTTTTTTCTAAAAAGTAATGACTCATTTTAAAACTTTTGTTTCATAAAAATCAAATTGTTTTAAACATTAAATCAATTCATATCTAATGAAAAATGTAAAGAATCGCCTGTTTTCCCTTGTTTTTTGCTTATTCTCCTTGACTGCGTGTCTTTTTTTGATGGGAAGTTGTGATACACAACAAAAATCAATTGTTGTCAAATCAACAACGCAACCTATTGATTTTAGCCGCCCTTTGAGCTTTAAAGATGCTAAGGATTCTTTCCGCATTGCATTTTACAATGTCGAAAATTTGTTCGATACGATTGACGAACCGAATAAAATTGACTCTGAATACATGCCTAATTCCAGTCTGAAGTGGAATACACAACGTTATTTTGCTAAACAAAAAAACATCGCTCGAGTTGTCGAAGCCATGAATTTTCCAACGATTTTGGGCATGACAGAAGTTGAAAATCGTCGTGTATTAGAAGATTTAATTGCTCAACCAGTACTTTCTTCCAAAAGCTATGGCATTGTGCACTTTGAAAGCCCTGATGAACGGGGTATTGATGTAGCAATGATTTATCGCAAATCGGAGTTTGACCTTAAAAAGCAAAAAACGCACACCATCAAATTCCCAACTTTTGAAGATAAAACCCGCGATATACTCGAAGTGAACGGCATACTGAGGGGGGGCATTGAATTGACTGTTTTTGTCAATCACTTCCCAAGTCGGCGTGGCGGTGCAGAGGAAAGCGAACCGAAACGGGTTTATGTTGCTTCGGTCTTGCGTAAAGCGGTGGATTCTGTATTTCAAAAAAATCCGAATGCACGCATCGTCATCATGGGAGATTTCAACGATCATCCCGACAATATCAGTTTGACAAAAACTTTAGGCGCAGCACAATGGCAGAGGGGAATGGCTAAAGAATTGTCAACCAATGCTTTATACAATTTGGGTGATGCCATCCAACGAAGAGGAGAAGGCACTGAATACTATAAAGGTTGGGATGTCCTTGACCAAATCATCGTCAGTGGTACGTTTCTCGATGCGCGTTCAAAGGCGACGACTCGCGATGAAGAAACGGTTTTCAATCCTGATTTTATTATTTTTAAAGATAAAGCAGGCAACCGTTTACCGAATCGGACTTATACGGGACCAATTTATAGAGGTGGTTTTAGCGACCATTTTCCTGTTTTTATTGATGTTTATGTGAAGTAAAAAGCGCCATTTTGTTGATAATCATGAGGCTGTCTCAAAAGGTATTTCAAGTTTTTTTGTCCCGAATATTATTCTTTTTGAAGGCGTTTATGTTCGGGAAACTTTAAAAGTTTCCCGAACATGGTGCCCAAAACCATAGAATATTTTGCACTAAAAATTTCGATTT
>JANMJN010000241.1:0-1976 GCA_031371355.1 Saprospiraceae bacterium | reverse complement strand
AATGGTTATCGCATTGACGAATTTAAGAAACTCGTGCGCGATCCGCGTTTTAAAAACCAAACCTTTTTGGCTGTGGCTTTTGAGGTTGGTTTCAATTCCAAAACCGCTTTTAATCGGTCTTTTAAAAAGATTACAAACCAGACACCGCGCGATTATTTCACTGGAGTAGGGGAGCGGTTGAAAGAGGACTGAGTGTCGAATATTCATAAACGAATATTCCAGTCTGTCCGCTTTATACTGTTCAGGATGTTATCTTCGGTTACGCTCAAAATCTGCAACTTCCTCAATCCAACCATCGATAATGGGTTTGAGTGAACCATTGGAAAGGGCTTCATGGTCATTAAGGTCAATTTCATAGACATTCCATTCATGGACACTTGGGTCAATCATTCCTTCCGAGCGAACTTTTTTTTCGCGTAAAATGAGGAGCGGTAGCCCCAACTGGTAAGCCATCGCGGCTTCGATATGCGTCCATGCAGTGGTTAAGAAAATCTCTGAAACATGCTCTTCTTTGGGGCTGTTCTTTCTGAAAAACCCATCAACGGAGGTGAATCGTTCCGTTGCTAAAACCACACAACCCGAAACCGCTTCAAGTTTTTGTTTAATGGGAATGAGCGGTTTGCGCGAAGAATAGCTCGTTGAGCCGATTGTTTCCAGTTGCACGCCCTTTAATCGGAAATAATTGCGCAAAAAATCCAAAAACTGTGCTTGTTTCTCCTCGTGTGGCGTACCGACACTGAGATACGCCCGCAGCATAGGGCTTTGTTGTTGTTGGGTCGCAGTGTTAGGAGGAAACTTAGCGGCTTGTTTTTCCAATTCGTCAATCAAAGAGATCAGTGCGGTCGCTATTTTGTTCTGTTCCTGTTGACGGCTGGCATCGTCGTCTGTGCCGCTTATTTGTTGGCGTTTTGACTGGGAAAAACGAAAGGAAAGTGAGGTGACCAGATTGAGTTGATCTGTATCAACGACGTTTTCGCGAAGGTTCTCTAGCACTTTGCCGAGTTCGCCTTCGCCGAGGAGTTGGCGGAGTTCTTTAGTTCCCATTTGAAAAACAGTTTTATTGGCGAAAATAGGGAATTTCGCAGTGGTGAAGTATGTTTTCAACAAATAATCCTAACAATAAAAGAGAAGTGACTGAAGAAAGCATAAAGTTATGTTTCAACGTGTGGCTTGGGTTAAAATAAAGTGATGCAGATACCCCTCAGTATAAACGTCGATGCGGGCAAAATACTGAGGGGGGCATTTTTGAGAATTATGATAGCTCTGATTTTTTTTAATAATTTTGCAAATGAGTATTTTGCAAGTCAACAATACAAAAAGTACGATAAAATTTTCCTAAATTCACGAGTTGTGCGTCACCTTATGATACAGATATATCCATTGTGGCACATTTTATATTAGAGCTTACAAATATCCTTTAATTTTAAAAGTCAAAAATGCTATGAAAAAAATCAAATTAGGCACCAACGTTACTGTGTTCCTCCTTTTTTTTGGAGTTGCTATGCTGGAGGCGTTTCAAACACGCAATTGGATTAAGTCTATTTTCTGGCTGGCTATTGGCGTTGTTTTCCTGGTAGCCGATAATCTCAAAAATAAAGGTGAATAATCAAATAAAATGATTGCCATTTTGAAAGGCTCATAATTAGAACAATATTACGGTTGCAATAATCATTCTATAACAATAAAAATAATTTACGAAATCAAGTTAATAGGCAATAACTATTTTGTGCAAGAATAAAGGCGAACGCACAACAAAAGGTTTGCCGCAAGGCTGGCAGACGGAATAACAATGGGCTGTTATACTACTATTAAGCTTTTATCGAGCTTGACTGAATTCTATTTGTCTTTTAGTTGTTAACTTCATCAACAGTTTTTCAATTGACTTAAGTGCAGGACGGACTGTTATAAAATGCCCGTCCTGCGGAAAACCTCGAACGTTAGCTGTAATCCTTTGGTGACAGTGGAACGTCAAACTG
>JANMJN010000189.1:0-3664 GCA_031371355.1 Saprospiraceae bacterium | reverse complement strand
AATGTAAAATGTAAAATGTAAAATGTAAAATGTAAAATGTAAAATGTAAAATGTAAAATGTAAAATGTAAAATGTAAAATGTAAAATGTATAATAATATTATTTAAACAATATATTATCAACTAATTATATTTTACATTTTACATTATCCATTATCCATTTTACATTAAAAAAAAAAGGGGTCGGCAACAAAACCCGATAAACCACGACCAAATCCAAGGCAAAAACAAGGACGACCAAAGTTCTTAGGACAAGGACAAGAACCTAAAATGAACAGCGATTCGAACACCGCTCATTCGATTTTTTTTTTAGGCGAACTTCAGCCCGTTTATTTTTTTCAAGAAGTTTAATCTATTGCATGCTTTTGGCGATACAATAGAACATTTTGATTGTGACATTTTACCATAATTTGGGCTTGTTACCGACCCACAGAAGCCCAAAAGCTACTCAACTTGAATCTTCAAAGTGAGAAACTCTGTTACGAGTTGCTGCTTCAAAGTTTCGCCTTGTGCGGCAATTTGACTCTGTTTTGCTATGATTTCGCCCTGACGAGCGTAATAATCCTTCAATTCTGCATCGTATTTCTTTGCAAATTCAACATTTACCAAGCGAATAGTGTCTTTCATGGTCTTTTTCAAACCATTCAACTGCCCTTGTATGTTTTTATACTGCGTTTGCAAATTGTCAAACAAAACTTTAAAAGACTCGACCTCCCCCTCAGTATAAGCAAGCTTTTGCTCACGAATAACGACACCAAATTGCGCTGTCGTTTCGGTAGGTGCTAAAGATTCGTTGGCAACCAAAACTTGGTGCAAAAAGCCCGCTTTTTTGGTTACTTCGTTGCCCAAAACAGCCGCTTCGCTTTCCAAACGCAAAGCATTTTTGACCAAATTGGCATCAATACGCTCCAATACTTCGGCGTTGCAATTGAACACAATGTCTTCAACACGGTCAAAATTCAAAACTGATTCAATAAGACCTTTGACAGCCTGTTTAAGAATTGGAAAATCCAACGCCACTGGTAAAGTCACATCGCCACCGTTCATTTCAACAAGTTTCGTATTGTCGAAACCTTTGATAGCATTCAAAGCGTCGTTAAACAATTTGATTCCATTACCCAAAAGCGCATTTTCGCCATTGTTTTTGGCAACTTTTTGCAAAACATCGAAGTTTTCAGGAGTCAATTTTCGCACCTTACTATCTCGATAGGTAATGCCTTTATCAGTCAAAAGGCTGATTTCGGTGTTGTACAACTGCACAGCATGAATGTTTTTCATCAAGTTGGCATTGTCGTTTGTATTGTCGTTTTTACGACCGTTTGCAACGGTTGCGGAAATCCCTTGTTCGGCAAAGTAAAAATCAACAAGTGGGAATACTTTTTTAAGCAATTCTTTCATTTCTAAATTTTTTGATTTTTGATTTTTATGGATTTAATTCGTAGCTCATATTCTTATACGCTCTTTACGGATACGTTGTGTTTTTGCGCTTTTTCGGCGGTCAAAAATATAAATAATATCGCCTTTTTGTGCTTTACTTTTTGCCCAAGCTTCTGCAAAATCGTAACTCCAAAAGCCTTTATTGAGCAATGATTCACTCATTTCGCCATTGGGTTTGGCATATTCACAGTCCAAACTAAACCTGAATTCAGTATCATGCGGCACAACAAATGCCTGAAATGGGGGCTTGTTCAATGACAAAAACGGTTTTGTGTTTTGTAATGTCTGACCTGAAATAAAATTCCCTAAACGTCCACCAATAACACCCACATAATTGAGGATAACGACTTGATTAGCAATCCATTCTGCGTAATAGTAGCCCCGTTTCATACGGCATAAAGGCTCAACTTCATACAAATGCCAACCCTTATTTTGGATGTCATAATATATCGTGTGATGCGCCGCTGGTTTATCCGTTACGAAAATGCCTTGCTCGCACCATTCATAGTTTTTTTTCACTTGGCGTGACGCTGTCAAAGTTTGTCCAACTTGAAAACGACGTGGCGAAGCATGAAAAAAACGCTTATTTTCTTTTTCGTAACGCATTGTTTTTCAATTATTTACAATTTTTTATTCTTTTACTTTTGATAACAAAAACACATCACGTGGCAAGCCATCCAATGGTTTGACAAGATATTTTTTGCAAAAGCCTTCAATTTTAAAACCTGCTTTTTCCAAAACCCGTTTAGAGGCTAAGTTGGGTTCAAAAACTGTCGCTTCAAGCCTCAAAAAGCCATTACTCAACCAATAATCACTAAAAACACGAACAACTTCAGTCATAATCCCTTGACCCCAAAATGGTTTGCCAATCCAATAACCGATTTCAGCTTTATGTATTAATTGCGGTCTATCATTCAACATGATACCCACGCCGCCAATTAAAGTTCCCTCTCTACGAATCGCAAAATTGACCACTTGTCCATGTTTTTGTTCCGCTTTACGGCAGTTGTTGATAAACCAATCGGCATCTGCTTCGGTGTAAGGCGACGGAATATGGAGCGTGTAATCATAATGCTCTTTATTGTTCAAAAATTGGACAAACTGTGGTTTATCCGTTTCTCGAATTTCTGTTAACTCGATTTGGTCACTGATTTTTATGGTCTGTTGCATTGTAAATTGGTATTTTTAAACTTATGGAAAAATCAAAAATTGTACTGGTACAGTTTCTGTCAACCAAACACCATTGTCACTGACATTGAATACAAATCCTGCTTCATACATCTCCAGTGCTTTTACTTTCAAAACAATAGGTTTGCCATGTCTGCTGCCTACTTTTTTAGCAGTTATTTCATCAACTGACAAATGAACATGATTGCGCGAGCCTTTCATAAGTCCTTTATTTTCAATGCTTTGTACGTTCTTTGTCGCTGTGCCATGAAACAAAATAGAAGGTGGCAGTATCGTTTTAAGAGCCAAATCAACCTTTACAGAATGACCTTGATTGGCGCGTATTTTTGAAAAATCGTCGTTGAAGGCAAATCTTTTTTTGTCATTCGTTTCGACGACTGTTTTTAGGTCTTCCATACTTATCTCAGATCCCGATTCCTTCGGGAGGGGGGGCGTTCCGATTTTTTCGAGCAGTTCAGCGACATCTGCCCAACCATTTTCATCTAATTCTAAGCCTATTATTTCAGGTCTATGTCTTAGGATTTTAGACAGTTTTCTGCTCTGCCTTACGATATTCTCTTGTTCCATCTTTTTTAATTTCAAAATATTATTCTAAAACAATAAAATTAAGTAAACATAAATCAAAATTTAAAAATTAATCTATGTTTATCAAACAAACAAAATTTTGTTTAGTGTTTCTTAAAAGGCACAATGTATGTCTGACCATCAATGCCTAAAACCACATTTTCAAAAGCCTGTTTTGCTTCTTCCAAAATCGGATTTAAGTCATCATAACGGCTTGAATAATGTCCCGTCACCAATTGCCCAACATGAGCAAATTTTGCTATTTGTCCTGCTTGTAAAGCCGTTGAATGTCCCGTTATTGCAGCTTGTGCCGCCATATCATGTAAAAAAGTCGTTTCGTAATACAGCAAATCCACACCATATATATGTGTCGCAATCGCTTCATCAAAAGCCGTATCTGAACAATAGGCAAAAGAGCGTGGTTTTGATGGTGGCAAAGTCAATTCATTATTTGGAAAAACCACCCCCTCAGTATTC
>JANMJN010001030.1:0-1507 GCA_031371355.1 Saprospiraceae bacterium | reverse complement strand
GCTTTGAACAATATATTAGGTGTCGGCGACAATTTTGTGACAACTTCTAACCTTTACGGTGGCACTTACAATCAATTTAAAGTGCAATTCAAACGCATCGGCGTTGAAGCCCGTTTTTCCGCCGGTGAAAAACCAAGCGATTATGAAGCGTTGATTGACGAAAATACAAAAGCGATTTATGTTGAAACAATAGGAAACCCGTCGTTCAGCGTACCCGATTTTGAAGGCATCGCAGCTGTTGCCAAAAAGCACGATTTGCCTTTGATTGTTGATAATACATTCGGTGCGGGCGGTTATTTGTTTCGTCCGTTGGAGCATGGCGCGCACATCGTTGTGGAATCTGCGACAAAATGGATTGGTGGACACGGCACGTCTATCGGTGGTGTCATCGTTGATGGCGGCACTTACAATTGGGGCAACGGCAAGTTTACTCAGTTTTCAGAGCCTTCGGATGGCTACCACGGAATGGTTTTCTCTGATGTTTTTGGTGTAAATGGTCCTTTTGGCAATATTCAGTTCATCATTCGTGCACGTGTTGAGGGTTTGCGTGATTGGGGTCCTGCGATTTCTCCATTCAATGCCTTCCTTTTGATTCAAGGTTTGGAGACATTGAGCTTGCGTGTTGAGCGTACTGTTCAAAACGCACAGGCGTTGGCAGAATGGCTTGAAGCGCATCCACAAGTGGCAACGGTCAACTATCCTGGCTTGAAATCGTCGCCAAATCATGCCAATGCAGCGAAATATTTGAAACGTGGCTTCGGTGGTGTGTTGAGTTTTGAGGTAAAAGGTTCTAAAGAAGCCGCAACAAAATTGGTGGATTCGCTGGAATTAATTAGCCATTTGGCAAATGTGGGCGATGCGAAGACGCTTATCATTCAGCCTTCCGCAACGACGCATCAACAATTGTCGGACGAGGAACAATTAGCATCAGGGGTTACACCAAATTCGCTCCGTATCAGTGCGGGTATAGAGCATATTGACGACATCAAAGCGGATTTGGCGCAGGCGTTTGCGAAAATTTCAGCTTGATTTAATTGACCACTGATTTGACGGATTCGACTTGTTTACACTGATTTTTTTCCTAAGGGATGATAATATAAATCAGCGTAAATCAGTCGAATTCGTCAAATCAGTGGTCAAAAATAAAACTTTGGGAAATGCAAAAAATACTGAAAAAGCACAACCATACTGAGGGGGTCAATTTTTTTACAAAACAAACGGAACATAAAGAACAACCTTCGACAAGTATGAAGATTTATGAATACGACGCACCTTTTGAATTGGAAAACGGTCAGATATTGCCCAAAATTCAAATCGCTTACCACACATATGGCAACTTGAATGCTGCAGGTGATAATGTGGTGTGGGTTTGTCATGCTTTGACGGGCAATTCAGAGGCATCGGATTGGTGGTCAGGATTGGTCGGCGAGGGTAAATATTTAGACCCTAAAAAGTATTTTATTGTATGTGCCAATATGTTGGGTTCGCATTATGGCTCGACGAGTCC
>JANMJN010000167.1:0-4174 GCA_031371355.1 Saprospiraceae bacterium | reverse complement strand
AGTATTTGGCCACCCATCGTTTTGCCAAATGAAACACCTAACACCCCCAGTAACCAAGTACCAATAAACGCACCTAAGATACCGATAACAATGTTTCCGATGATACCAAAACCGCCGCCTTTGACGACAAAACCTGCGAGCCAACCTGCTAATGCTCCAATAAGAAGCGTGTACAAAAGTGGATTCATATTTCAATTTTTTAATAAAAGGTGAGATAATGTAGTTTTCAAATTAGAGTGTCGAGTGCAACATTACATATGGAATGAATGTATCGTAAAAATAAAAAAAATCCGTTGCATTTCACAAATGCAACGGATTTTTCAAAAGATATTTTTTTCTGTTATTTAAATAAACTATCGTAGTCACTATTGTTGCTACCACCCGATGCCTGTTGTTTGTCAGCTTTTGGGGCATCTTTGAGTTGCAAAGAGTCGCTTTTCTTAGGGTCAAGCAACATCAAAGTGCTTTGATTTTCCCATTCTTCAAGCATTTTCATGCCTTCCTCTTCAAAAACACCATTTTGGAGGTCAATCGAATTCATAATATTCGACGACATATCCATGAAACGCTCCATTTCACCGACTTTCGATGCCACATCATTATTGATATTTTCCATCGCCATTTCAAACATTGCCCGCTTGTCAGGGTCACCCGTCAAAACGTTCATAGCCGAAGACATCGCCGAGTGACTTGTGCGGATGATCGCCCTTTCCTGTTCTTTTACTTTCACTTGGTCGCGCGTATCTTCAAGCAGCACTTGCGAATTTTCGTACATTTTGCTTAAAATACGCTCTAAAACCTCTATTTTTTTAGCCAAAACGTCATACTTCTCATTACTGTCTTGCATCCGAGCCGCTTTGCGCGTAAAAAGCACAATCTGCGATTCCTGTCCTTGCTTTTTAGCTTGGTCAGCAAGGCGCATATTCGAACTAATTTCCTGAGTATTTTGAGCCATAAGCTGTGTCAACTTCTGCTTCTGTCCTTTGAGCGCAGAAATTTGTTTGCTCATTTTACCCAAATTACCTTCAAGGCTTTCGACATAACTTTTCAAGATACCAATCGGGTCAATCGTCACGAACATGCTCGTAATACCCCGCATGACACTTTTGTAGCCATACCAAACGAGGTTGCGCATACGCGGGTCGAGTACCATATAAATGACCGCCGCCAAAGCAACCAGCATCAACGACAAATACAAAAGATTTGATGTCAATGTAATGAGGTACGGGAGTGCTTGATACAACAAGTAACCGCCGCCGAGTATGATACCCGTCATGAAAATTAAGCCCGTTACGCCTTCAGGTTTTTGCCAAAACGATTTAGGCTTAAATTGAGGCGTGGGCGTTGAGACAGGAGTGATATTTGCCATTTTATCAGTTAATTTTTAGATTTTTAATAAAAATTGATTTTTCAAAATTTAGTCCATTAAAGGTGATTGATTAATACCCCTCAGTATTTTCCCGAAAAATATTCACCATTCACCATTAAAATATTCACCATAACTAAAGGTGTTGTCGCATATTTTCAATGTCTTTCTCCATCAAGTTCAAAATGCTTTGATGTGTAAAAAAATACTTAGTTTTCGCATCATCTATTTTAGCAGACGCATTGTCACGTTCGTAGTCCAATTCCCGGATTTTAGTCCGAGATACTTCTACTTCTTCTTGCAATTGTTTGATTTTCAGCTCATTATCTGCAATTTTTCTTTTCAACTCTTCTACTTGTTGCAGATTTTGACCGATTTTGAGGTCTTGCTGTTTTTGTGAAGCTGCGTCAAAATGTTCTCTTTCTTTAATGAGCACACTTCTGTAATGCGTAGCCGTTTCAATGATTTTATCTTTTGTCAAACCCATCGTCGACATGGTCGCAAAAGCCGAACGGATAGCGGTTATCTCATCTAAATTCATTTTTTTCAAATTGTCAACAGCCATCCTAAACTCAAGGTAGTCAAACCCTGGCAAATTCGCTTTTTCCATAGCTTTTGCAATAAACTCAACGCTTTTTTCATCTAAACCCAGATTCTCTCCAAAAAAATTCTTCATACGTGTTATTCTATATTTTTATAGCTAAATCTTATAGTTAATTCTCGTCCAAAATTAAACATTTCAAGTAGCTTAACAAAAGGCTTGACCATTTTTGTTCACCCCCTCAGTAAGCCTTCGACAAAATAAGGCATTTTGGGGTATAAACTTGAATTTTTATCTGTTTAAAAATTCTTAATTTTAAGCATTGAAAAACTCAAATATTTCAAAACCCCGAAATTCTACTTTTTCAAAATTCAGAAATAGTCAAATAGTCGCATTTTAGAATTTTGAAATCATCCAAATAGAATACTTTTGCAACAGAAAAACGTTATATCCGATTATGCTGAAACAGATTCAATTATATATCAAACAACATCCACTCTATGTTTATATCACAACATGGGCAAAAAGTAAAACTTTTAAAGGCTTTCAAGGTGTTTCGCTTTATGCTGTCCTTCGTTTTTTATACGCCGAAGTCTTTCTAAACCCAACAACGATGATGCGTGCCAATGCCATCGCATTTAGTTTTTTCATGTCTTTGTTCCCTGCTTTTCTGGTGCTTTTCTCACTCATTCCTTTTGCCATCACCATTTTACCTATAAAACAAAGCGATATATTAAAACAACTCAATGATACGATCATAAACGTTATGCCCAACGAAACTGGCGACAGTCTCTACAAACTCGTCAGTTCTTTTTTGAAAAAGAAAAGAACCGATTATTTCAGCGTCGGTTTCATACTCTCCATTTATTTTGCCAGCAATGGGCTCATGGCTTTGATGCGCAGCTTCGAAAAAGACCATGTCATCTTTCAACGCATACCACCTTTCCAAAAACGAATTCGCGCAATCGGCATGACTTTCATGCTCGGCGTTTTACTCATAGTCAGCACCTTATTAGTCATTTTAGGGAATCAGATTTTTAATTGGATATTCAAACTATTGAGAATCAATCAATTAGGTGCTTTCATTTTTATCCTTTTAAAATGGTTGGCAGTCATCGCAGCCATATATATTGGCATAGCCGTCATCTATCGGTTTGGTATAACACTCAAAAAACGATTGCACTTTTTCTCCCCAGGCGCACTCACTGCTACATTTTTATCTTTACTATCCAGTATCCTTTTCTCTTTTTACGTGGACAACTTTGGACAATATGACAAGGTCTATGGCTCTTTTGTTGCGGGTATCATCTTACTTTTATGGTTACAACTCAATGCCATCATCCTTATTGTCGGCTTTGAATTGAACGCTGCTATTGCTGTCAATCATGATTTAACATCTCAAATAAAAGTTATAGAAAACACAGCAGCCGTAACGACAAAAGCAGAAAATGATAATGGATAATGGATAAATTTGTTGTTATTCTCCATTATCCGTTGCTTTATTATTTTATCTTCAACTTCTTTTTGATATTATCAAAAGAAGAATTATAAATTTTGTTTTTAATAAAAAAATCAAAATCCGAAGCGACCATTTGTTCCCAAGTCACCCCCTCAGTATTCGAGCCCTCTGAAGTGTGCATTTGCTTTTTTTGAAATTTTTTATATTGCTTTTCTGCTTCCTTATATTGATTTGACAGAAGGTAAATATGCGCTAAATTCAACTGAATTGCCAAATCCTCTTGATTGTTTTTAGCCAAGGTTTCGGCAATCCTTTGAGCTTTGTTCAGTTGATTCGACAACAACAATGCGCGTATATGTTTGGTTTGAATGGCAACAGAAGGAAACTCAAAAGCGACCCTTTCAGTTAGAGTTGCCATTGCCACAAAATCACCTACTTGTTCTAACTCATTGATTTTCAACTTCATTTCATCAAGTTCGATCATCCGCTTTTCTAAGTTCACATTATTCGTTTCAAGATAGCAATCTTTTTTTATCCACGAAATTATCATCTCCTTCTCACTTTTCGCCTTTGCATTGAACTCTTGATCCGTAAAATTACTAACCACTTTCGACAACATACACATCGAGACCTCCGATACTGAGGGCGTCAATTTTTCTTCAAAACTGGCTTGAAAATCTTGAAAAAACGCCTCTCGTTGAACACCCGACCACAAAGACTCACTGGATGAATTTATTTGTCTATTGGTGTTATACACAGGTGTTAATTTTGCAATAACTGCTGATATTTCAATCCGTACATTCATACC
>JANMJN010000159.1:0-1895 GCA_031371355.1 Saprospiraceae bacterium | reverse complement strand
AGTATTTTAGCGAAGTTTAACTAATCTCCGTAGGGTTTTAAAATTAAAGGAATGAAAAAAGTATTAATCACTGGTGCAACAGGCAATGTCGGTTTTGAGGTCATTAAATCCTTTCAAAAATTTAATCATCACTTGGAGATTACAGCAGGCATCAGGGATTTTTCAACCGATAAAGAAAAATTAGCCGCTTATAAAATCGGCTTTGTACAATTCGATTTTATGGATTTTACAACTTACAAACCCGCTTTGGAAGATTGTGAGATACTGTTTTTACTACGTCCACCGCAAATTTCTGATGTAAAAAAATACTTTAAACCACTGATTGAAACGGCAAAGAAAGTAGGTGTAAAACACATTGTTTTTTTGTCCGTTCAAGGCGTTGAAAAGAGTACAATTATTCCGCATCATAAAATTGAAAAACTCATTGTAAATAGCGGAATCCCTTATACTTTTTTACGTCCAGCCTATTTTATGCAAAATTTCATGGGCAATTTGCACACTGATTTAGTGACACATCATAAAATATTCTTACCTGCGGGCAATGCCAAATTTACGCTTATAGATGTGCGTGATATTGGCGAAGTCGCCGCCACAATATTAACAAATACAACTAAACATATTAATGTTGCTTATGACTTAACGAACAATGAAAAGCTAACTTTTAAAGAAATGTCAATGCAGTTAAGTGAAGGATTGAATACAAAAATCACGTACGAATCGCCTAATCTTTTTACATTTTATTGGACGAAAAGAAAAGAAAAAATGCCTTTTATGCTCATAATGGTTATGATTATGTTGCATTATTTACCAAGATTTCAAAAAGAACCTCAAATTACTGAGGGGGTAAAAAATATTATTGGTAAAGAACCCATAACATTTAATCAATTTATCAAAGACAATAAAACAGTTCTGACATCATGAAAAAAATACTCATTATCAACGGGCATCCCGACAAAGAAAGTTTTTGTTTTGATTTAGCAAAAAGTTATAAAAAAGGAGCAGATTCGACTGGTGAGGATTGCAAATTGGTTCATTTAATTGATTTGAATTTCAACCCCATTTTGACTTACGGCTACCGAAAAATAAGCCCATTAGAGCCTGATTTAGTAAAAATGCAAGAAGAAATATTGGCGGCAGACCATATAGTGTTGGTTTATCCTAATTGGTGGTCAACGTTCCCTGCCCTTTTAAAAGGCTTTATTGATAGGGTTTTTGTGCCAAATTTTGCTTTTAAGTATCACGAAAAAGACCCTTTTTGGGATAAATTATTGACTGGAAAAACCGCAAGGCTTCTCGTAACAATGGACACGCCGTGGTGGTATTATTGGCTCATTAACAGAAGTGCGGGACATTATGCCATTAAGATTGGCGTTTTAGAATTTTGCGGCATAAAACCCGTTAAAATCAGTGCTTTTTCGCCCGTGAAATCTTCGGATGAAGCCAAACGAAAACAATGGTTAGAAGAAGTTAGGCAATTAGGGGAAAATCAAAAATAAAATGTATAAATATGACACCTCCTTTCACCTTAGAACAGTTTTTAGACGTTTTTAGACACTACAATCAATCCGTATTTCCGATGCAGATTGTTTTTTATTTTATTGGGCTTGTGACCATTTATTTAGCAATAAAACCCAATGCTTATGCTCATAAAATTGTTAGTGGTCTGTTGTCCTTCTTTTGGTTGTGGATGGGCATTGTTTATCACCTTATTTTTTTCACAACAATAAATAAAGCTGCCATTCTATTTGGTGGATTATTTATTGTTCAAGGTCTTTTATTTCTAATTTTTGGTGTTTTTATGAATAAATTTTCATTTCAATTTCAAAAAGATAAATATGGAATAGCGGGAATGATTTTGATAGGATTTGCATTGATTATTTATCCAATTTTAGGCT
>JANMJN010000141.1:0-3075 GCA_031371355.1 Saprospiraceae bacterium | reverse complement strand
CAAACCCAAATTGACACAGCGTTTGAGGTTATTCAAAAAGACATTGGTTTTTCCATAAAACCAGAGAACCCAATGGATAAGCGGATGCAAATTGCAGGATATTTTTTAGCAACGATAAAGGTTTTGGACAATCAACAACAGAGCTATGACGATATTAGAAACATCGTCATCGAAATTGCCAACGAATACGTGAGACCTAAAAATAAAGTACATGCTTTTTTAAAAACGTTGCCTGTAAAATTGATGGGCACCATGTTCTCAGATGTTCTTTTGACTTATCTAAAAAAGAAAGTGGCTATAAGAGGACATCCCGACGGTTTTCGAGTGAATATGTTGACCGATAAAGCAGAAACATTGGGCTTTGGTTATGGTTTTGATATTATGGAATGTGGCATTTGTAAGCTATTTAAGAAACATGATTATCAAAAATATACGCCTATTTTATGCGAAGTGGATCATATCACATCTAATTTAGCTGGCTTAACATTGATTAGAAAAGGAACAATTGCCAATGGTGCGACTAAGTGTGATTTTAGATTTAAGAAGCATTGATTTTAGGTTTATAAAGTTAAAAAATAAATACAAAAATCATAAATCTTTGAAAATCAATGAACTAATGACACTAAAAATCTGTTACAAAAAAGGATGGGTGAAATAATCTGCCTAGTCTGAAAGTTAGGTTTTTGTGCCTTTTAGGACAAAAGCCGATGTAAAATCAGTTTTTAAACAATTAAAATATTCAATCATGAAATCAGGAAAAGCTATATTAGGTGCATTAGCCGGTCTTGCCGCTGGTGCTGTTTTAGGAATCTTATTTGCTCCGGACAAAGGATCAAAAACACGCAAGAAAATCGCTCAGAAAAGCGGTGATTATGTTGATGAATTGGGCGATAAGTTCAATGAATTGGTCAACACAATGTCTCAAAAAATTGACATTTTGAAGGAAGAAGTTTCTACTATGGCTGAAAAGGGGAAGACGCAAGCAGATGCGGCATTAACTAAAGTCGCGACTGCTGTGAAATCTAAAATGAGCGACGAGAATTAACGCCGTCGTTCACAAAATTCAAAAACAACAGATAAAATACTTGGTAATGAGTGAAATATATGTGTTTCTATTTTAAATTTGCTTTTAAACAAATTTGAAACCTTTAGAACGCATTTCACTCATTACCAATTTGTTTATTTGGATATAAATTTTAGAGAGAACTCAAACATAAATTGAATGAATATATGGAAACAACACCAACTTTAACGGAATCAATTTTAGAGCGTATTGAGGCTTTAGGTAAAACAACTTATGAGCTTTCACGACTCAAAGCATTGGAGACGACAACCCATGTGGTCACGGCTTTGGTCTCTCAAATCATTGTTTTCATGGCTTTCGCCCTGTTTCTTCTTGTTTTCAGTATCGGCATTGCTTTAATGCTGGGTGAATGGCTTCATCAAGTTTATTATGGTTTTTTTATTGTTGCAGCCTTTTATCTTGTCACTGCCATTGTACTGTATTTTTTCCTATCAAAATGGATTAAAAATCCTGTCATTGATCTCATCATTCCGGAAATACCTTAATCAACATCGCTATGAAAAGAACAGATTCAGAAACACGTCTTAGAGAAGCTATCGTTCAATTAGAAAAACAACATGCAGTAGAAAGCGCACAACTGAAAGCGCAATTTCATCTTGTCTCTGAAAGGCTGGAACCCATTAACCTCCTAAAAAACACGTTTAAAGAAGCGGCTGCATCGCAGGATTTAAAACAAGACATCATCAATACATCAATCGGTTTGGGTGTGGGTTATCTTTCTAAGCGTTTTTTAAAGGAAGACACAAAAGGTCCTTCGAAAAAGCTTATTGCTGCAGGGCTGTTATTGGGCATTGCGGCTGTTATTGCAAAAAATCCAGAAGCGGCTAAGGCTTTTGGTAAAAATGTGTTGCGATTGATTTTGCACAAATCAAGCGAAAGTGTTTCAGATTCTGAATATGACTAAAATTTTTCCTAATCAGGCACCCCTCAGTATTTTGACTTTTCTTTGTCAAAACATTATCGGTTTTTTCACAAAAACGTCTATCTTTGATTCAATAGTTGATTAACTGTCAACGTCTTATCCTTTTCACTCACCATTCTAAAAAGCAAGACACATGAATCAGAGTATTATCAATCTTTACGACGAATACACCCACAAACCCCTCAGTAGAAAGACCTTTATCAAACGTTTAATACTCCTCACAGGCAGTTCGACGGCAGCAATGTCCCTTTTACCCTTATTGGAATCGGACTATATGAATACTGTTTTGGCAAAGTCCGATGATTTATTCACAGAATATATCACTTATGCCGGTGTTCAAGGCGAAATGAAAGCCTATGTGGCTCGACCGAAAGAAATGAAGCCCTACCCTACCGTTGTCGTGATGCACGAAAACCGAGGTTTGAACGCCCATATCGAAGATGTCACACGCCGCGCCGCTCAGGCAGGTTTTTTAGCGATTGCCCCAAATGCCTTAGCACCTTTAGGCGGCACACCTGAAAGCGAAGACGAAGCCCGCAAGCTGTTTACACAACTCAAAGCTGAAGACAATCTGGCTAATTTCATCAAACTATTCGACTATTTGCCTTCGCGCAAAGACTCTAATGGCAAATATGGTTGTGTTGGTTTTTGTTGGGGCGGTGGCATGGCAAACAGTTTAGCGGTCAATGTACCTTCACTCAAAGCGGCAGTTGCTTTTTATGGTCGTCAAGCGGATGCAGCCGATGTCCCTAAAATCAAAGCGGCTTTGCAGTTGCACTATGGTTCGCTTGATGAACGGGTGAATGCGGGCATTCCTGCTTTTGAAGAAGCCTTGAAAAAGAACGATAAAACCTACCAGTTGTTTATGTACGAAGGTGTCAACCATGCCTTCCACAACAACACTTCGGCAGCACGTTACAATGAAGCAGCTGCAAAATTAGCTTGGGAACGGACGATTGCTTTTTTTAATAAATACTTGGTTTAATTGATGAAAAACAAAAGACTTATTCTTATAGTGCTGTCCTATAGTGCAGTTGTCCATCGTTGTTATACCCAAACGACGCAACCT
>JANMJN010000116.1:0-6634 GCA_031371355.1 Saprospiraceae bacterium | reverse complement strand
TGGACTTCTATTCTCAATGAAACAAAATTACAAGCTGATAATGAACATTTTTTTGAAAAAGAACTGTTGATAAACGAACCATTTACCCACGTTTGTTTAACGATTTTTCCAGACGGTGGCGTTAGTCGTTTAAGACTTTTTGGTCATACCGAAAGCGATGTTTTGACAATTGAAGAACTGAATAATTTGCCTTTTAACGTATTTGAAACGCATATTTCAAAATGTTGTGGGTCGAAAAACTGGGTCAAAAAGATGTTCGATGCACGACCTTTTTTGAATCAAAAAGATGTGTTTGAGAAAGCAGAAAGTTGTTGGTTTTCTTGTAAAAAAACGGATTGGTTGGAGGCATTTACGCATCATCCACGCATCGGTGATGTGGATAGTTTGAAGAAAAAATTTGCATCCACAGCCACTTGGGCATCGGGCGAACAAGGTAAAGTGCAAGCGGCTTCTGATGCTATTTTAGAAGAATTAAAAATGTATAATGACCTGTATTTCAACAAATTCGGTTTCATTTTTATTGTTTTTGCCACAGGCAAAACCGCTGACGAGATGCTCTCAATTTTGAAAGAACGTTACGAAAACGAAGCCGTTGAAGAAATCATCAACGCCATGATTGAGCAAAATAAAATAACAAAAATCCGATTAAAAAAACTCTTATTATGAGTCAAATTACCACCCATATTTTGGACACATCAATTGGCAAACCTGCCGCCGATGTGCCTGTAAAATTAACTCAACTAACAGCCGATGGCTACTGGCATTCCCTTGCAGAAGGTACGACAAATGCCGATGGTCGTGTGGCTGATTTATTGGCAAAAGACACTGTTGTGCCGACGGGTATTTATAAAATGACGTTTTATACTGAGGGGTACTTTGAAGCGCAAAACAGCCCTTGTTTTTATCCTGTTATAGACATTCAGTTCACCATTTATGACACTACACATTATCATATACCGCTGTTGTTGAGTCCGTTTGGATATTCGACATATCGGGGTAGTTGATTCCCCAAAAATCCAATTTAAAATCAATCCAATCAAAAAATGAAACTAACATTTACCACTGCTGATACTGCACCCATTTTAAGCGATTTGAAAACGGCGAACATCGCTTACCAACACATATATATTGGTGACTCTGCAGCTCGACAGCCGGTGCATACCGTTTATGGTGGGGCAAATTTATTTGCACACGACACCGCAGCTCGTTTTTCAACAGCTGCTTTGAAAAACTTGACGGCTTATGCGCCCAATTTTGCTGTTTTAGCGCGCGTCATTGGCTTAGAAGGTGCAGAAAACTTGCCGACAGATACAATGAAAATTGCTCTTTTAGGTCAAAAATTGGCTGAAATGACAGACCAAGCACGTCGTCAGCACCATGCTTGGTTGGCTTATACGGTCTATAATCGAGTTGTTGAAAAACTAAAAACCGAGGCGTTAGAGGATTTTAGAATTGATTTTGAAGACGGTTTCGGCAATCGCTCTGACAAAGAGGAGGACGAAACGGCTGTGCAAGCGGCTCTGGAAGTGGCAAAAGGCATGGCGCAAAACTCATTGCCGCCGTTTATTGGCATTCGAATTAAGCCGTTCAATGAAGATACAAAGGCACGAGGTATCCGCACGCTCGATATTTTTTTAACGACCTTATTGACCGAAACCAATGGTATTTTGCTCAATAATTTTATTGTTATGCTGCCAAAAGTCGTACTTGCGGAGCAAATTAAGGCTTTGGTACGGCTATTTGAATTGATTGAAAAAGCGTTCAATCTGCCGCATAAAACCTTGAAAATGGAAACGATGGTCGAGCAAACCCAAACGATTATGGATGCTGAAGGGCGCAACCCCTTGATGTCGTTCATTCGAGCAAGTGACGGACGGTGCATTGCCGCGCATTTTGGCACTTACGACTACACCGCAAGCGCAGGCATTACGGCAAAATATCAGACGATGGGTCATGCTGTTTGCGATTTCGCACACCACATGACGAAGGTGGCACTCGGTTCGACAGGCATCATGCTCTCGGATGGTGCAACGAATGTGATGCCCGTTGCACCACATAAAGGCGACAATTTGACGGCTGGACAACTGCGTGAAAACAGAGAAACCGTGCATAATGCTTGGAAAATTGGCTACGACCACACAACTCATTCGCTCATCAATGGTTTATATCAAGGCTGGGATTTGCACCCTGCACAGTTACCGATGCGTTATGCAGCGGTGTATGCGTTTTTCCTTGATAGTTATGAACAAGCGGCTATTCGGTTGCAACATTTTGTGGAAAAGGCAGCGCGGGTAACGCTTTCTGGTGATATTTTCGACGATGCGGCGACAGGTCAAGGCTTGTTGAACTATTTTTTACGTGCCTTGAACTGTGGTGCGATTTCGGAAGCAGAAGCAACGGTGACGGGGTTGAGTATAACGGAAATTCAGTCTCGCTCTTTTTTGAAAATTTTGGAGAATCGTAGGGGGCAGTGACCCCGCAGTATTTGAGCTAAATTTTCTATTTTGCAGCTCTAAACAATCCGAATGTAAACAATTAAAAGAAAACGACTTATGAAAAATACGTTTATAAATCAGGACAATACGGATTATCAAAATCTACTCAATAGCATTTCGGCAACTTATGTAGGAGGACAACATAAAGCCATTAAATTGGCAAGGAGGGAAATGCTCATTACTTATTGGCATATAGGTCAACATATTGTCGAATTTGAACAACAAGGGCAAGACAAAGCAACTTATGGTATCAAACTTATCGAACAGCTTTCCAAAGATTTGTCCCACCAATTGGGAAAAGGATTTGGTCGTAGTAATTTGATTTACATACGTTTACTCTATTTGAAATTCAATAATATATCACTTTTGTCCCACCAATTGACTTGGGGACACTATTATGAGTTATTGAAAATAGACATGGATTTAGAACGTAGCTTTTATGAAAAACAAACCATATTAGAACGTTGGAATGTCCGTGAACTGAAACGGCAAAAGAAAGCTGCTTTATTTCTTCGATTAGCAGCCAGTAAAGATAAAGAAGGTGTGTTAAAATTGGCTGAACATCGTATGAATAGTCAGCTTTTCGTCTCAAAATATCAACTTTATCTGCCAAATGAAGAGGAATTGAGGACGCAGTTGGAGTATATTTTGAATTTACCTGAAAATGAAGAATAAACGATAAATGGAAAAACGCATACTCATAACAGGCGCAACCGGCTTCGTCGGCTCTTATTTAACCCGACTTTTGGTCAAAAAAGGCTATAAAAACATTGTTTGTTTGAAAAGAGCAACAAGCCGTATGGACTTGGTCGCAGAAGTGCAAGACAAAGTAACGTGGGCGGTAGGCGACATCTTGGACGTGCCTTTTTTAGAAAATATACTGAGGGGGCATCAAATTGAGCAGATTTATCATTGCGCGGCGGTAGTGTCCTTTGACCCGCGTGACCGAGAAGAAATGTATCAAATTAATGTTGTGGGTACGGAAAATGTGGTCAACGCGGCTCTTGAAGTGGGCATCGAAAAACTCATTTATACGAGCAGCATTGCCGCAATCGGACGTGTGGAACACCAAAAATGGGTGCGTGAAACGAACAAATGGCAACGTTCACCGCTCAATTCACATTATGCTATTTCAAAATTTCAAGCAGAACAAGAGGTTTGGCGCGGCGTCGCAGAAGGGCTGACAGCTGCAATGGTCAACCCGACGGTAATATTGGGTTCGCAGTTTTGGGAACAAGGAACAGGGCGACTTTTTGACCAAGTGGAACGTGGTTTACGGTTTTATACTGAGGGGTCAACAGGTTATGTAGATGTGCGTGATGTCGTAACTTTTATGGTCGAATTAATGAATTCACCCATTGACAGTCAACGTTTTATACTCAATGGTGAAAATATGACTTATAAAACGATGTTTGAAAAAATCGCTGTAGTTTTGAATAAAAAAACAGCTAATATTGCTGTTACGCCCTTTTTGGCAGCTTTGGCTTGGCGGGTCGAATGGCTGAAAAGTAAGTTTACAGGCAAACGTCCTTTGATTACAAAAGAGACGGCGCGGACTTCGGCAACGACTTTTTATTTTGATAATAAAAAATCGTTGGCGGCATTTCCCAGTTTTAAATATTCGGATATTTCGGCAACGATTGTTGAAACGGCACAACAGTTTTTGGAAAGTCAACAAAAAGAGTTGCCTTATGCCGTATTAAACATCTCCTAAATATTTAACAAAATGAAAATCAATTACAACGACAAAAAAGAATACGTTTTAACATCAGACGAAGGCATTTTTCTCGGTAGTTTGAAATTAGAAAAATGGACTATGACAAAAGCTCAAATCACCACTCAATTTGGTGAATTTTATAATATTGCCAAAAAAGGCTTCTGGGGAACATCAATCGGCATATCAAAAAGTGATGCCGAATTTGCCGAACTCAAAATGAATTGGAAAGGGCAAATCGTTATTGACATGTTAGAAAATGGAAAAGGTATGGATTATCTATTGAAAATGAGCAATTTATGGAAATCGAAATATACGCTTCTCAATCGAGATGAGGTTGAATTGCTCATCCTAACGCCTGATTATAAATGGACAAAAGGGCATTATGATTTTAAAATTGAGGTTAACCCTTCGTTTGCACAAAATATAGATGAGTCACTTGTTTTGATAGCTGCTTACAGCGCGCTATATTTAATAATGGTTGCGGCAGCTGCGGCATGAGTATAAATAAGAATACAAATATAAAGCAATAATATTCATGAAAATCGGTATCATCGGCGGCGGCATAAACGGCTTATTTTCAGCCTATTATCTCCAAAAACAAGGGCATGAAGTGACGATTATTGACCAAAGTGATATGTCAGATGGTTGTTCACATGGCAATGCCGGTATGATTGTGCCGAGTCATATCATTCCATTGGCTGCGCCTGGCATGATTGCGAAAGGCTTAAAATGGATGTTGAGTTCGACGAGTCCTTTTTATATTCGTCCACGTTTGAGTGGTAGTTTGGTGAAATGGGGTTGGTTATTTTATAAAAATGCGACAGCGGCGAATGTTGAAAAATCTATTCCGATACTAAGAGATATCAGTTTGTTGAGTAAACACCTCTATCAAGACTTTCAGAAGCAAAATCACTTCGATTTCGATTGGCATGAACGCGGTTTGATGATGTTGTATCAAACACAAAACATGGCACATGAAGAAGCGGAAGGTGCAGCTACGGCGAATAAAGCGGGCATCGAAGCCCACGTTTTGTCTCAAAAAGAAGTGCAAAACCTTGAACCGAATACAAAAGTCAATGTCATTGGCGGTGTTTTTTACCCTGGCGATGCACATTTGAGTCCACATTTATTGATTTCGGGGCTGAAAAAACACCTAAATTCTGTTGAGGAACGAAATCCCGATTCTGTCGGGAAGGGGGTCACTTTTTTGAGTAATACAGAAGTTTTGAATTTTGAATTAAAAAATCAACGTGTTACAAGTGTTATTACTCAAAAGGGAAAATTAGAATTTGATGAAATTGTCATCGCTGTCGGTGCTTGGTCAGGTGTTTTGAGCGAAAAATTAGGGATTTCATTGCCATTACAAGGTGGAAAAGGTTATAGCATGGGCTTTGAAAATTTGGGTCATAAAGTCAACATCCCTGCTATCATGCTTGAAGCACGCGCGACGGCAACACCTATGGGCAACGATTTGCGCTGCGCCGGAACGATGGAAATTGCAGGCATTGATTTATCGGTCAATATGAATCGGGTAAAAGGTATTGTGCAAGGCGTAAACAGTTTTTATCCTGAATTAAATGTTCAAATGCCACAACAACAAGCCGTTTGGAGTGGTTTACGTCCTTGTTCGCCCGACGGATTGCCCTATATTGGTCGTTTAGAACATCTTAAAAATGTAACTGTTGCAACAGGTCATGGCATGATGGGATTGAGTTTAGGACCTGCAACAGGGCAATTGGTGTCTGAAATTGTTGTAAATTCCCCTCGCAGTATGTCGATTGATTTGTTGAGTCCGTTGCGTTTTAATGCTTAAAAAACATTCTTTTTCATGCTAAAAATAGCTTACTCGCCTATATACAAACTCGAATTGCCAGAAGGTCATCGTTTTCCGATGCTCAAATATGAACTGATTCCTGAACAGCTTTTGTATGAAGGCAGTGTAACAAATGATAATTTTTTTGCGCCCAAACCGCTTTCAGAAGACGTTATTATTGCTACGCATACTCCTCAGTATTTTCACAAGATGAAGCACTTAGAACTGTCGCCAAAAGAGATGCGGCGTATTGGTTTTCCATTGACTCAACATCTTTTTGACCGTTGTTTGACGATTGCAGGCGGTACGATTGAAGCAACGCATTTTGCTATGCAATATGGCGCAGCGATGAATGTAGCAGGTGGTACACACCATGCTTTTACGGACAGAGGCGAAGGTTTTTGTTTACTCAATGACCAAGCGATGGCAGCTAACTATTTGATAAACAAAGGTTTAGCAAAACGCATTTTGATTATTGACCTCGACGTGCATCAAGGTAATGGAACGGCTGAAATTTTTAGAAAATCTAATAACCAATGGTCAAAAAGTGCTAAAAATGTGTCCTATACTGAGGGGGGTGTTTTTACATTTTCGATGCACGGTGCGAAT
>JANMJN010000084.1:0-1723 GCA_031371355.1 Saprospiraceae bacterium | reverse complement strand
AGTAGCGTCTTTATTTCGGCTGTAACAATTGGTGAAATCCACTCAATTGCTCTACGTAATCGTTGGGGGAAAACCCGTATGGCATCACTTTATAAACTTTTAGAGTCTTTGACTTCTATCTTTGTTGACGACAACATTGACTTAATACAGATGTATTCAGAAATTGATAATTACAGCCAAAACCATCATCCTACCCTTAGAATGTCCCATTCTGCTCGTAAAATGGGCAAAAATGATTTGTGGATAGCCGCTACTGCTGCCATTGCCCAAGCGACTTTGATTTCAACTGATGATGACTTCACGCATTTAAACGGCTTATTTCTCTCTTTTGATAAAATTATTGTTTAGGCTTTTTGATAACATGTTATCCTCCCGTATTTCGCCAAAATACTGAGGGGTAGGCAACTGCAAATTTAGGTGGATCGTAGTTATCATTAAACATTGTTTTTCAATTCATTACTAACGACTAAACCTAATTTTCATGAAACGAATCATCTACATTTCTGCTTTTATCGCCCTCTTTTTTCTTTTTATCAATAATGCAAATGGACCCGCGAATGTTCAGCAAATAGGTTATACAGGCTCGCCTGTTGACCAATCGGCGACCTGCAATTCTTGCCATAATGGTGGTAATTATGGTGCCAGTGCCGGTCTTGAAGTATTTGATGCCACAGGGACAACAGCTGTTAGCAGCTACGAACTCGGTAAACAATATACCATTCGTTTGACCATTTCGGTATCAACAGGCACTCCTGTAGGTTATGGTTTCCAGATGATTGACTTGCGGCAATCCAATAATGTCAATGTCAAAGGCTTTTTGCCAACAGCACAGCAAACGACTGGTATCGCTGTTAATACAATTACTTCAACAGGTAATGTTTATGCTGAACACAGCACACGACTCAATACAAAAATCATCAACGTCAAATGGAAAGCGCCCAGCACCAATTTAGGTGTTATCGTTTTCTATGCCGCTGCAAATGCTGTTAATGGCAATGGTGCTGAATCTGGCGATAGCCCTACTTCGGGCACTTCGACTCAATTGTCGCCTATGACAACGGGTATCAATGAACTTGGAGAACATATCAACATACAATTGTCGCCTAATCCAACACCTTCGAATGTTTTGGTGTCACTCGATAGTAAAGTGTCAAAGAGTTTGAAAATTCAAATGACGGATTTGAGTGGACGCATTGTTTTGTCTGAAAATTGGTCTGTTACGATGGGTCAAAATCAACGTACACTCGATTTACACACTTTTGCCAAAGGGGCGTATATGGTGCAAGTTGTTGATAATCAAAGTATTGTATCGAAAAAGATATTAAAGCTTTGATAAGCCATAAATATACTGAGGGGTATGCAAAACGCCTTGTTCTTTATCGGAGCAAGGCGTTTTGTTATAGATAGGATAAAAAAAAAATCCTCGTAGTGGTTGTGCCACGAGGATTTTAAATAAGTATGAAAAGAATTTTTACGCTTAGTTTTTTATCACTTTTTCACGAATCAAAACACCTTTTGCTGTGATTTCTGTAAAGTAAACACCTGATGCGAGGCTTGACATATCAAGCAGCACTTGCCCTGATTGTTTGTTCTTTTCGAGAATAACCCTACCCAAAACATCCATCAATCGAATCGTGGCTTGTTCTGTTTCGCCTAAATCAATCGTTACATTATCATGTGTTGGGTTTGGGTAAATTTTGATTTTAGATGGGCGACTTTGACT
>JANMJN010000059.1:0-3737 GCA_031371355.1 Saprospiraceae bacterium | reverse complement strand
AATGTATATCGATTCTCTTTTAATTACATTCATGGCTCAATACGATTATTTAACGCAACTGTATAAAAATCAATTTCTTCACAACATCCACAACATAAAATTGACAATGAAAAAAATCCAGATTTTTGCAGCGCTACTCCTTTTCGCTTGGACGATGAACGCACAAACAGCTTTAGACGAGGCTAAGAAAAAAATCGTTAATGAGAACTACAAAGAAGCAAAAAGTATTCTCGAAACCTATATCGCTTCAGAAAAAGAAACACAAAAGCAAGCTGAAGCTTATTATTGGATTGGCGAGTCGGAGTATCGGAACTTGATTGATGGCGATCCACAACAAGCAATGGAAAAATCGCGTGAGCAATTCAATAAAGGTTTGGCTATTGAAAAGAAAAGTCCTTTTTGTCTTGTTGGTATGGGTAAATTGTTACTTGATAAGAATAATCCTAAAGAGGCTTTAGAACTTTTTGACAATGCTATCCGTAGCTCAAAAGGAAGACCTTATAGAGAAGGACATCCTGATATTTATATGCTCATTGGCGATGCTTATTTGAACAGTAAAGTTCCCAATGTTGAGCAAGCGGTCGCTAATTATACCCGTGCACGTGACATCGAGCCTAAACCAGCCATTGTTTGGATTAAGATGGGTGATGCTAAAATGGCGAAAAACGATGCGGGTGGTGCAATGAGCGACTACGAAACGGCGTCTCAAAAAGACCCTAAAAACCCAGAGGTTTACTTAAAACGTGCCTTGATTTGGCAACGTGCCAGCAAATATGACAAAGCCATTGAAGAGTGCGAAGCCGGTCGAAAAGTGGACGATAGCTATGCGGCGTTCTGTAAGCTTTTGGCTGAATTGCACTATAACACTGGTGAATTCAATAAGGTTACAGGAGACTTGGATTGCTACTTGGCGAGAACAAAAATTGAAGATCCTGATGCGCGTTTGCGTTTTATCAAGTTCTTGACATACTCAGCTAAAGATTATGACCGTGCTATAACTGAATCGAAAAAATTTGCTGCCACAAATGCGGATAAATACCCTACAGTATATCGCTGGTTGGCTTGGGCTAATTACGAAAAAGCGCTTTTGGTTGAAAAAACCAAGGACTATAAGCCTCCTTTTGGCGATGATTGGAAAATGTTGATGGAAGAATCTAACAAGGCTTCTAAAATGTTGTTTGAAAAAGTACCAGCTGACCGTGTTGTGGACTATGATTATAACTATGCAGCACAATCCGCTCAAAAATTAGGCAATATGGCTGAAGCCATCCGGTATTACAAAAAAGTAATGGAGTCAGATTCAACAAGAACTTGTGAAATTTACTCAAGCCTTATTTCAACTTACTATGCTCAAAAAGAAATCAAAGCAGGCTTAGACTTGCTTGATGAGAAAGTAGGTAAAGATTGTAAAGCGACATATACTGATTATTTCTTGGCTATGTATTATACAAATGCCGTTACTCATGAATATGAACGTTCGATTAAATACGCGGATAAATACATAGAAATCGTACCGACTGGTGGGGATGGTTATTACTTCAAAGGTTTGTCGCAAACACAATTGGATACTTCAGAAACAAATCCAACGTGGATAGCAAAAGATACTTATGAAAAACTTATTGCACTTTATGAAGCTAAACCTGACGATGAGCGCACAAAAGGTTATGTGCCAACTGCTTATAACTACATGGGTATTTACTATGGTGCGAAACAAGATTTGGTTAAAGCCAAAGAGTTTTTCAATAAAACTTTAGTGATTGATCCAGCTAATAAAACTGCTCTTAATTCGATAGCGCAAATTGATGGGAAATAGCTGCATCTAATATGCTGATATAGAAATAAAAATGCCCTTTCGAGTTCACACTTGAAAGGGCATCTTTTTTAAGTAAATTACTGAGGGGGCTAAAAAGACAAAAGGCAAAGTGCAAATTCTCTCTTGCACTTTGCCTTTTTGTTTTTTAGCAGACTTTTTTAACGATTGATCTTGTTTACCTTGCCGTCTTCCCCAAAAAGTTCACGACTTTTGCGGTTATAAGCATCAGCAGCTTCTTCGGCGGTGTCGAACATACCAAGATGAATAGATTTACGGTTGGCAGAAATGACCGCACGGTAGCGGTTGTTTTCCTTATAAACACCCGTATAACCTACGTGGTTACTTGTCTTTCGTTGCCGACTCGCAACGGCACGGCTGCGCCAAACAATGTTGTCAATGCGGCAATCTAATTTGTCACCGTTCTTAGCACCCACAAGATTTTTGATGCTTGAGCGTTGGTCGGCGAGAAATTTTTCCGCTAAAAGCTTGTGGAGATAGATAGTTTCGGTTTTGTAACCACTACCGTCAGCTTTTTTCCACGTTTTTTGAAATACTACACAACCGCTTGAGTGCTTGCGTAGATTATCTACAAATTTTACTTGAGACAAATAAGAATCTGTGGTCAAGTATTCATAGATTTTGTCGTCAACGATAACACTATCGTCCGAGTTTTTAAGTTTAATTTTTACTAACACGTTTAATTATTTTTGATGAGTGAATATTGTTTTACTTTTAGGTTCTTCAAAATTTAGTCAACTATTCGATAAAAGCAAAATTATAAAAAGATGTAGTAACAACAATTATTTTCTAATAAAATTTTCAGTAATTTTATAATACACTTTGTTATACCCCCAATTGTAACGCAGAATGTATTGTTTTTGATTCATACCTTTGTAAATTTTGTGTTAAAATTAAGTTGTTTTTTTTAGAATTACAAATTTTAGAGTAATAAAAATTATGATTAATGATAATAAATATATTCAACGCTGTTTTGACCTTGCTCGCTACGGTCTTGGTAGCACTTCGCCCAACCCTTCTGTTGGCGCAGTTATCGTTGACCGAAAAAACAGAATAATTGGAGAGGGCTGGACAAGCCCTTTTGGAGGTGCACATGCTGAGGTGAATGCGGTGGCTTCTGTTAAACCTGAAAACCTGCCGCTTTTGGCATATTCAACTATTTATGTCTCACTTGAGCCTTGCTTTCATTTTGGCAAAACGCCGCCTTGTGTTGATTTGATTCTAAGGTATAAAATTCCTCATGTCATTATTGCTTATTCTGACCCTTTTCCAAAAGTATCTGGTAAAAGTATCGAAAAACTCAAGCAAAATGGTGTTGACGTGACTCTTTTGTCTCCGCATCATTTAGCCAACAAACATGCGACATTACAACCTTTTTTCACAAATATTTCGTCAAAACGACCATATATCATCCTGAAATGGGCTGAAACGGCTGATGGATTCATCGGAAAGGCGGATGAAACTATGCCAATCAGCAATTTTTATGCAAAACGGCTTGTTCACAAGTGGCGCAGCGAAGCCGATGCGATTATGGTCGGTACGAATACAGTTGCATTAGACAATCCTGAATTGACGAATCGCCTTTACTTTGGTCAATCGCCTGTTCGTGTTGTTTTAGATCGTAAACGCCGGTTACCCAACGACCGCCATATTTTTGATAATTCAGTTAAAACGCTCATTTATACTGAGGGGGGTGATTTGATTGATGAAACGGCTAATGAAGGTGTACATTATCGGAGGGTAACGTTTGATACCAACTTGATTCCCAATATTTTAGATGACCTTTTTAGCCAAAATATCGGTATTTTATTCGTCGAAGGTGGTGCTCAATTGCTTCATTCTTTTATCGAAAAAGGGCTTTGGGACGAAGCGCGGGTATTTAAATCATCGGCTACAAACATTCGTG
>JANMJN010000024.1:0-7147 GCA_031371355.1 Saprospiraceae bacterium | reverse complement strand
CATGTCAACGATTTTTTGTTACGTAAAAAATATGGTTTGAAAGATGTCTTTTTACTCGTTCAAAGGTTGAATGCTGACCTATTTTTTGCGCCCATGATTCAACAAATCGTCATGGATGCTTCAGGTGAATTCACTTTGATACCCATTCTGGGCGACCAAAAAATACGTATTGGTACGCTCGATGATCTCGATGAAAAACTAGAACGTCTTAAAACCTTCTACAAAGAAGCCATGCCATACGAAGGCTGGAAAACCTATCGCTCGATTTCGGTAAAATATAAAAACCAGATTGTTTGTAAAAAAAAATAACCATCTGATTATTGATTATTGGTGAATGCTTATTGATTATTTTTCTCTAAAATAAGCATAGTCAACTATTTACGTCAATATTAAATCAATAATAATAAATATAAAAATATGGCATCAGAACTTAAAAACTTGTCGCACTACGACGACACAAACATTCCTTCAGCAAAAGATATGACTTTTGGTATCGTCGTGTCTGATTGGAATGAACACATCACACATACGCTATATGAAGGCTGTTTAGAGACTTTGAAAAAACATGGAGTGCCAGAAGATAAAATTTATCTTGCTCAAGTACCAGGGACATTCGAGCTGCCTGTGGCTGCGCGTTTATTGGCAGGACAGTACCCCGCAGTAGATGCGGTCATTTGCTTGGGTTGCGTCATCAAAGGAGAGACAAAACATGATGAATATATCAATCTGTCTGTTGCTAATGCTTTGCAAAACCTTTCAATTACGATGAGTAAACCCTTCATTTTTGGTGTATTAACACCGAACACGGAACAGCAAGCCATTGACCGTGCAGGCGGGAAACACGGCAACAAAGGTGTCGAAGCGGCTGTAACAGCCATACGAATGGGCGCTTTAAAGCAAGAACTTTTAGGACGAAAAAAAGGAAAAATTGGATTTTAGGTATGTGACCGTGCTTAAATTTGAGATTAAATAAAAAAAAATATCTTTTTATTGTTTTTTATTTCCCTTTTATGGGCATGTGTCTGCAAAATTTTCAATAAAAAATTGCCCTATAAATCAAATATAATTTTGAAAAAAAGAAAAAAAGGATAAAATGAATGGTTTGATAAAGTTTAAGAAAAAGTTTACTCATTGTATGGAACTAAACATGCAATTTTGTGGTCTATTAATTGCGTATGAGTTTAGTTTTCATACATTCTTGTTGTTTAGTTGACGTCCGCTTCCCACCATAGGAGCGGATTTTTTTTTGCCTAAAATTCAACATCAGTTTTGATCTATTTTGTTGATATTGTATATACAAACTATCCCTGTTTGGCACAATGTGCCAAACAGGGATAGTTTATAATTTAACCTTTCCGAAACAACCCTATTCCGAAACGACTTCAATGAGAACCTCGATAATATCTTCCAAATTTGGTTTTGAAAAATAATCACCATCAGAACCATACGGTGGGCGATGTTCTTTAGCTGTAATCGTTTTAGGTTTAGCATCCAGATATTGATAACCGCCTTGTTTTTCTAAGACTTCTTGCATCATATAAGCTGTTCCACCACCAGCCACATCTTCGTCAAGGAAAACAATACGGCTTGTTTTTTTCAATGACTCAACAATGACGTGTTCCAAATCGAAAGGCAACAGCGTTTGCACATCTATCAATTCAACCGAAACGCCTTGCCCCTCTAACATCGCGACCGCTTCTTGTGCAATGCGGACGCATGAACCATAAGTCACCAATGTCACATCTTCCCCCTCAGTAATGACCTCTGGAACACCCAAAGGAACGGTGTACTCGCCCATATTATCGGGTAAACGCTCTTTCAAACGATAGCCATTTAGCGATTCAATAACCAAACCGGGGTCATCGGACTTCAAAAGGGTATTGTACATACCTGCTGCCTGAACAAAATTTCGGGGTACACATATATATATGCCTCGCAAAGCATTGACAAGCATACCCATAGGCGAACCCGAGTGCCAAATACCTTCAAGGCGATGACCTCTTGACCGAATAATACAGGGTGCTTGTTGCAAGCCGTTTGTTCGATAACGCAAAGTAGTTAGGTCGTCCACAAGCGGGGTTAGACCATAATAAATATAATCGAGGTACTGAATTTCTGCGAATACTCTTAACCCCCGCATCGCCATACCGATAGCTTGCCCCATGATTGTCCATTCCCGAATACCCGTATCAAATATACGTTCATCACCATATTTGGCTTGTAAACCCACAAAACCTTGATTGACATCACCGATATGACCAACATCTTCACCAAATGCAAAGACATCATTGCGTTTTTCAAAAATGTAATCAAAATAAGCATTAACGATTTCGTAACCGTTTTTTATGGGCGAGTTGTCAGAATAAACTGGAAAAACCACTGGTACAGTTAAGGCTGCTTTTGGTGAAGCACTATACAAATGGGTACTATAACGATGTTCTGCCGTTTTCTTTTTTTCTATAATCCATTCGTTCAACAAAGCCAAAGGCGAGTCATGTGCCGCTTTCGCTCTTGAAATTTCCCCCCTCAGTATTAAGCTCAACTGACGTGCGCTTTTCATTAACTCAAAAAGCATTGGTTCTCGTAAAGCACTTAGGCTTTTGAGTGCAGCATTGATTTCTTCCGATTTTGGTGGATGGGCTTGAGCAATTGCTGAATAAATAGCCATTAAACGTGCTTTTTCAGCAGTGACAGGATTCTGGAAAGCGTTCCAAGCCTTGTTTCTCGCTTCACGAGAGCGCGCTTTTGCGCGTTTTTCTATGGCAATCAATTCCTGCTCTGTTGCAAACTGGGCATCGAGAACCCATTGACGCATTTTAACATTGCAATCAAACTCTCTTTCCCACAACAATCTTTCCTTCGATTTATAACGTTCATGGCTGCCAGAAGTTGAGTGACCTTGTGGCTGTGTCATTTCTTGGACGTGAAAAACCGATGGAATGTGTGTCCTGCGGGTTTTCTCTACACCTTCTTCAAAAATTTCACACATAGCGGCATAATCCCATGCTTTACATGTATATATATGTATCCCATTGCCATTTTCGTCCATTTCAAAGCCGCGTAAAGCTTCTGATATGCTGCCTTTTGCCGTTTGCATTTCAGTTGGTACACTGATGCCATAACCATCATCCCAAATAAAAACGGCTAATGGTACACGCATAACAGCTACAGCATTGATGGTTTCAAAAAAAACGCCTTCTGAAGTACTGGCATCGCCTATCGTGCAGAAGCAAACCTCATTCCCATTATCAGAAAAATTTGTGGAAGTTCGTAATTCTGGAATTTGGCGATATTTTTTAGACGCTAAAGCCAAACCGACAGCACGGCCCATTTGCCCAGCTGTAGAGGAAATGTCTGATGACATATTGTATATGTCTAAGTGATTTGTCCATTCGCCAGTCTTTTTGTCCACATTGGGCGTTGCAAAATGGGCATCCATTTGACGACCACCGCTAAATGGGTCATTGTCGCAATCCGAATAAAGTTGTGCAAAAAAATCTTCAGGTGAAGAAACACCCAAGGCAAACATCAGGGTTTGGTCGCGGTAGTAACCTGCCCGCCAATCCCCTTTCTTATAGGTACGCGCCATAGCAACTTGCGCCGTCTCCTTCCCATCTCCAAAAATACCAAATTTGCCTTTGCCAGTTAAGACCTCGCGGCGACCGATAAGGCTGATTTCACGACTCAATACACAGAGTTCGTAATCTCTCAGAACTTCATCGATGTAGGCTTTAACCGCATCTGCAAAAGTGTCTATTGGGCTTTCTGTCGAGGGATGAGAATCGAGTGTAATATTAAGTTCGAGATTTTCAGTCATTATTGAATGGTTTCATATATGGTTGAGTGAAAATAGTAGTCCTTCTGGATTCTGTGCGCAAAGGTAAGAAAATTTCTTACAAGATTGTTTTCCAATATAAAAATATGGCAGTTTGGGTGTAATATGACATCTTTCCAAATTTTATTTCGAGAATGACTTGTTATTTCACTTTACACTACAAGTCAATTTCCCAGCAGTCAATATAGTTTATCCCCCCCTCAGTATTAGAGCAAAAAAAGACATTTTTTTGACAAAATTAAATAACAGTATTATTTCATGTTTAATTTAATATTTTAATGAATGTAAATTTTTATAATAATTTTTATTTCTATTAAATATTAAAAAAATTATTTAATTAACTGATAATCAATTAATTGTAAAAACATTAAAAAACAATTTATTAAATTTTAAATATAAATAACATTTATTTACATTTCATTAACAGGAGAATATAGTGCTGTTCATATACCTTTGTATCGTTCTTAATAATTATAATAAATTCTAAAATTTGAACAACATGAAAAAAATAATTCCCACGTTTTTGATACTGGCATTATTCGCCAGTTTTGCAACGGCACAGAGCGGTCCTGTGATGACATTTGAAAAGTCTGAAATTGATTATGGCAACGTTGCACTCGGTGCAGACGGTGTCCGTATTTTCAAATTCAAAAACACTGGCACCGAACCTCTTGTCGTTAAAAATGCACGCGGTAGCTGCGGCTGTACTGTCCCCAAATGGCCTAATGAAGCCATTGGCTCTGGAAAAACAGGCATTATTGAGGTCAAATATGACACCAATCGTCCTGGGCAGTTTACAAAAGCCGTCTATGTTGAAACTAATGAGGCTAACCCGCAACACACATTAACAATTAAAGGCACCGTTATTGAAAAGAACAATAACGCTGTAGGCGCAAACGGCTCTGGCAGCAAACGATAATCCTAACTTTAAATATTCGTTTTTTTGTTAAAACATTGATATTCAAATTTTTACATAATTTTTTTTATACAAATAAAAAATATTTACCTTTGAATAACAGAATTTAACAGCTTATTAACAGCCAAATCCTTCGTGGGTTTGTAACTTTGAATCAAAATTAATTCTTATAAAATTTATTTCAATTTAACAATAAAATCTCTTTCAAAATGAAGAAATTCCTTGTAACATTTTCTATGGTCGCTCTTTTAGTTGCTTTCGCTACGGCTCAAACAGCAACTACAGCTACTGCAGCAACTGCTAAAACGGTCTCTGGACCCGTTATGACTTTCGAAAAAATTGATATGGACTACGGCACAATCGCACAAGGTGCTGACCCGCTCCGTAAGTTCAAATTCAAAAACACAGGTACTGAACCTCTTGTTATCAAAAACGCTCGTGGTAGCTGCGGTTGTACAGTGCCTAATTACAAAAAAGAGCCTGTTATGCCCGGTGAAACAAGCGAAGTTGAAGTACGCTATGACACACAACGAGTAGGACCATTCACTAAAACAGTGACTATCGAAACAAACGAAGGCGACCAAGCACGCGTTTTGACGATTCACGGAACTGTGAATGAAAAACCTGCTGAACCAAGTGTGCCATCTAATGCACCAAGCCTTTTAAGCACGCCTAAGCAGTAAATTATAAATTTTTCCCTCGAACTTGTCTGAACATCTTTTTAGCCGCATTTCGTTTCGTCGAAATGCGGCACTTTTTTTTTAAAACCCTCTTTTTATTAACCTGCAATTCTTGTTGAGCGAAACCAAAATCGCTTAATAAGGGTTTATCACTCGTCCAATCGGATAGAGACGATAAGAGGGTTCAAAGTATGGTGAATTTTTATAAACAAAATCCAATTGAGCACGTGCATCAGCAGCAAATTTGGGATCAGATTGTCGTTTTTCTTCTAATTTTTGTTTTAATAATGGATTCTTTTTCAAAAAATCAGCAGCCAAGTCTTCAAAAACATAATCTGAATAACCCTCTTTTTGGTTTAAAATACCATCAAAAAAATTCCATGCAAAGTAGCTGTCCACGCCTTGTGGTTCAAGCGTTTCGATGATATAGCGATTAGCGTTTTGATTCAAATCAATCCAAAAATCGCCTTTATGGAAGGTGTATTTTTTCTTTTCAATGTCCAATTCGATATTACTGTTTGGATGATGACCTTCATAGGGATTGGCTGAACTTTTAAAATTATTGATGCGATACAATTCAACTTCAATCATTGTGTCAGCTTTAATCGGACGCATCACAACGCCATTCCATTTCAACCTTTCAATCACTTTTTGATAGGCTTGTGGAACGATATAAGCCCTGGGTTTTTGAACAGATACTGAGGGGGTAAAAAAATCAAAATATGGAATCGTTTTTTCAAAAGGTGCGCCGCGGTCATACCATAAGCGAGGCAACCCAGACACTTCACTGATTTTATGTTTGGCTTCATAACCTTTGAATACCAATGACTTACGTTGTGATGTATCGAGTTTCCATTGCAATTCAAATGTTTTTTTTTCTGTTTTGTAAAAATTAATGGCAGCTTTTTTAGCCAATAGAATTTTACTTTTATCATCAAAACAGATTTTCAAAATAGCTTTTGAAAATGCTAATGTCCCACGGACACGCGAAGGAAAAGGCTTCAACATGTGCGTTTCAGGCATAAAACCCAAGGCATGATGTAAAGCAGCATAGCCCGTTGAAAAACGTGGCGTATCCATAAACCCCATGATACCCCTGTCGGGTATTTCGTCAAAACTGACGTAAGGGGTCATTTGAAACCCAGCCGTTTTCATAGCAGAATACAATTGCGGCAGCAAGGCATTTTGTTGATAATCAGCCAATTGTGGCGCGAGTTTAGACTGTTGTGTAGCGATACAAGTCATTGTGTATTGGTAATCTGCACCATTTGATGTATGGTTATCAATAAAAACATCGGGTTGCCATTTCGAAAAGACTTGATTAAAAGCTGCAGCATTTCGGGTATCGCATTTTATAAAATCTCTATTCAAATCTAAGTTTTGGGCATTGCCCCGAAAGCCATATTGATCTGGTCCGTTTTGATTGGCTCGACTGGTTGCCGTGCGATTTAAAGCACCATCAACATTGTAAAAAGGTATGACAACAACAGTAATGTGCTTCAAAAACGCCTCATTTTCAGTATTTATCAATAAATCGCGAACAAAAAGCATGGTCGCATCCACGCCTTCTGGCTCTCCTGGGTGGATGGCATTATTAATAAACAGAATGAGTTTATTGGCTTTGCGGACAGATTCGGGCGTAAATGTTTGGTCAGAACTAATGACAGCTATATGTAAAGGTATGCCGCCATCACTTGAACCAAAAGTTGACAACTT
>JANMJN010000012.1:0-2939 GCA_031371355.1 Saprospiraceae bacterium | reverse complement strand
AGAAAGTGGTCAAATAGCCATGGCACATGAAGGACATTTGACAATGGATATTGATAAAACAATTTTGACCGATTTATTGGAAAAACATTTTGAATAGACCCCTCAGTATTTTTCCATTTTTCAAACAAAATATCTATTTTTGTAAAAAAAATAATTCAATATGACTGCATCTGTCGCTTTACCCATCGAAAAAAAAGGTCGTAAAAAAGAAGTTTTGCTCACTGCCGACGACTATGAAAAGCTTACGCCGCCCGATAGCGGTAATTATGAACTGCACAATGGAAAAATCGTATTTATGGCATCACCACTTTATCCACATCAACGCCTATCTAATAGGCTAAGTTTTTATTTAACAGGACATGTCCTTAAACATAAGCTTGGCGAAATCCTAACTGCGCCGATGGATGTTTATTTCGATGTAAACAATGTCGTACAACCCGATTTGCTCTATATTTCAAATGAGCGTTTAAGCATCATAGAAAACAATAGAAAAATAAAAGGCTCACCTGATTTAGTGGTCGAAATATTGTCAGACGGTAATAAACCTAAGGAAATGAGTTTCAAAAAACATCTTTTTGAGTATTTTGAGGTCAAAGAATATTGGCTCATAAACCTCGAAAAACAAACCCTTATTCAATACGAAAACACCGAAGATGGTTGGGTACCCCGTCCGACATTGACTATAAATGATACTTTGAAAGCCATTGTTTTGAAGGATTTTGAACTGCCTTTAAAAGATATTTTTTAAAGAAAAAATACATGAATAACTTTAAAGAGCTTCGTATTCAAGGATATGAAGCTCTATTTCTTTTTAGAAAACTCGACATGAATTTACTATTTTTGCACCCCTCAGTATTTCAAACAAAATATTCATTATCAACGATTTATCAATAACATCAAATCAATAATTTTATGGAAAAAGTCCAATCTTTCATCAACGACAACAAACAACGATACCTCGATGAGTTACTCGACATGCTCCGCATCCCCTCAGTATCAGCCGACCCAAAACACGCAGAAGACATGCAACGCATGGCTGAAAACGTCCGTACAGGACTTTTGGCAGCCGGTGTTGACCATGCAGAAATTCACCCGACAAAAGGAAATCCCATCGTTTTTGGCGAAAAAATAATTGATCCTACCTTATCCACTGTTTTAGTTTATGGTCATTACGATGTACAGCCTGCCGACCCGATTAATCTTTGGTTGACCCCGCCGTTTGAACCAACAATTAAAAAAACGGATATTCACCCCGACGGTGCCATTTTCGCAAGGGGTTCATGCGACGACAAAGGGCAGTTTTATATGCACGTCAAAGCCGTCGAAGCGATGATAAAAAATGATGCTCTGCCTTGCAATGTCAAATTTATGATTGAAGGCGAGGAAGAAGTTGGATCTGTCCATTTGGGTGATTTTTGTCGTAAAAACAAAGAAAAAATGGCTTGTGATGTTATTTTAATCTCTGATACGTCCATTATTGCCAACGATACACCAAGTATTACGACAGGTTTACGCGGCTTGACTTACCTCGAAGTGGAAGTAACGGGACCAAATGTTGACCTACATTCAGGCGTATATGGCGGTGCTGTCGCTAACCCCATAAATACACTATGCAAAATGATTGCTTCCTTACAAGATGCCGCAGGACGTATCACTATTCCAGGATTTTATGATGATGTGGTTGAAGTAACACTCGCAGAACGTGCCGAGATGGACAAAGCACCTTTTAATTTAGAAGCGTACAAAAAAGGGCTAAATATCAACGATATTCAAGGCGAGCACGGTTATACAACCATGGAACGCACTTCGATTCGCCCAACTTTGGATGTCAATGGCATTTGGGGCGGCTACATTGGTGAAGGTGCAAAAACGGTTTTGCCTTCAAAAGCAAACGCTAAAATTTCGATGCGTCTTGTACCCAATCAAACTGATGAAGCCATTTACAAGCTTTTTGAAAACCATTTTTTGAAAATAGCACCCCCCTCAGTAAAAGTTAAAGTCACACCACATCACGGCGGTTTGCCTGCAGTGACACCAACTGATACGTTGGAATACAAAGCTGCCCATATGGCAATGGAACAAACTTTTGGGAAACCACCCATTCCAAAACGCGAAGGCGGTTCGATTCCGATTGTCGCTTTGTTTGAAGATGTCTTAGAAGTAAAAACAATTTTGATGGGCTTTGGGTTGGATTCTGATGCTCTACATTCGCCGAATGAACATTATGGTTTGTTTAATTTTTATAAAGGGATTGAGACAATTCCTTATTTCTTTAAATTTTATAGCGAATTGAAAAAATAGATTGTATTGATGTGTTGTTATATTGTTAAATGGCTGCATGAAGGATAACCTCATACAGCCATTTAACAATATAACAATACAACAATCTATTTTTTCGCTTTCGCTGCCACCGGTTTCTTAACTTTAGGTGCAAAAGCATTAGGCACTTCTACTTCAACCATCTTTTTCACGTCTTCCAAAGTCAAGTCTGCTGCTTCTTCGCTGGTCATTTTTTTACCCTCATTTTTGAGGTTAATCATTTTCTTACCGAAGCGAATAAATGGTCCCCAACGACCATTTTCAACGGACACTTTTTCTTTTTCCCAATTGTGAATATAGCGATTGCCTTCTTTTTCTACTTTGATTTCAATCAATTCAGCCGCTTCGTCAAGCGTTAAAGTTTCCAAATCGTATTTTCTCGGTATGTTGATAAACATATCGTTCCACTTGATAAACGGACCAAAACGACCTGTTCCTTTCGTTATCGGCAACGATTTATACATGAAAACGGGCGCTTCAGCTTTGCGTTTCTCCTCAAACAGTTCAATCGCTCTATCAAGCGTGACACTGAGGGGGTCTTCGTCGCGCGGAATCGAAACAAAAGTATCACCGAATTTGACATAAGGTCCAAAACGCCCAATACCCACCGATACGCTCAT
>JANMJN010000002.1:0-2011 GCA_031371355.1 Saprospiraceae bacterium | reverse complement strand
CATAGAATATTTTGCACTAAAAATTTCGATTTGCCTTTTGAGACAACCTCTTATCTTTATTTATTGTTCAACATGCTCCGGGTTCATCCAAAATATCTCCCAAATATGCCCGTCCAAATCGTTGAAAGAGCGTTGATACATGAAGCCAGGATCCATAGCGGGACGCGTTTCGGTACCGCCAGCGGATATGGCTTTGTTGACCATATCATCTACTTCTGCCCGACTATCTGTTGACAAAGCGATGATAACTTCAGTGTTTTTGGTGGTATCAACAATCTCTTTGTCAATAAAACCTTTAAAAAAAGGCTCTAATAACAGCATAGCGTAGATATTCTCGCTGATAATCATGCAAGCGGCGTTGTCGTTCGTAAACTGCGTATTGAAGGTGTAGCCGAGTGCAGCAAAGAAATTTTTTGACTTATCAAGGTCTTTAACGGGTAGGTTGACGAAAATTTGAGTTGTCATATTTCTTTTTATTTTGATTGTGTATGAAAAAATTATCGGTTCATTATTTTTTTTCTCATGAGCGTTTTGACCGCATGGCTTTCACCTTTTTGAGGTCATTATTATCCAAAAATTGCTGATATTCAACAGATTCGGCTGGGTAGAGGGCAATTTTTCCTTCGCCGTCGTTGTGTAAACCCCAACCATACCGTTTGGTGAGTGGTGAAGCGCGAAAACAGGGTTGCCCTTTTGAAAAAAACAATTCGCGTTCTCTTTCCAAATTATCCGTCCGATTGTTTTTAGTTGCAAAAACATGAAAAAGAACATCGTCGGACGTGTAGCGATAAGGATGAGATATTATCATGTCGAACTGCAGATTAGCAACGGTTTTATTTTCCCCTTTTTGTGCTGGAATATTAGCTGATTCTGTTGGTGAATCTTCTGCGATTTCGATGAAAGTGTTGAAATAGTTAGTGGTCGTCATGTAGAAGGTGATTTTAGTATGATATCGTCATTGAAAAATAATTGCTTTTAAGAACACAGATTTAAACGGATTAACGCTGATTTACTGAGGGGGGGATTGGATTACGCCTCTTTTTTTATAAGAATCATTCTGTTTTAGCGTTTTTTAACCCATTTTACCTCCCTTGATCAATGTGACGGACTTTATGGATTGCTCTTTCAAATGCAAAAACGTTTTGCGTTCCTCGTCTTGCATAAAATTTTGAAAATCGGCATCGGACGCAAATGCGACTAAATGAATTTCATAAGGATGCTCGATGGCGCTTTCGACAATGTTTTGTTCAGCCGGTCTCACTCGCAGCAACAGTTGTCCATTGTATTTTGAAATTATAGGAATTGCCAGGTTTTCAAATTGATGAAAAGTGGCTTCTTGACCTTCTTTGATGTAGATGAGTTGGGTGATGAAAAGGCTCATTTTTTAGGCTTTTTAGCTGATTTTATGCGTTGTTTTTCTTCATTTTGTCCCATTAGCCACCAGACTATATTCTTAACGAGTGCAGTCGGCAAAGGATTGTCCACCGTGAAACTGATGGTACCTTTTGATGTTTTGTAAGGTTTCAATTCCTCTTTAAAGTGTTCAACCAACGCACTGCCAGGAAATAAACTGCAATGGTTTTTGAATGCGGCAAAATAAACCAACATACCGTGATATTTGTAGGCAGGCATCATATAACTTATCGTTTCTTCTGCCTCCGGAGCGGCTTCTTTGATGGTTTGGCGCAGTGTTTCAAGCACAAGGCGTTTGTCATCGGGTACAGCTGCCAGATATTCGTCAATATTTGTGAAAGGGACGGTAGTGGTTGCTTTTTCCATTTTATGATTTTTATAATACCTTTATAAATTGGCTGAATTTATTGATTATCTATTTGACAATCAAGTGTTTAGCTAAAAATAGCTTTCGCCTTTTTTTTATCCTGTATAGAGTGAAAGCATCTGGGTTTCATACTATTTAGATGCTTTCATTCCACCCAGAATGACAAAAAAACATCTTTACATCTTTATATCTTTACAACTAACCATCGTAAGCTTTCTGTAAATCGGCGAT
>JANMJN010001275.1:0-2313 GCA_031371355.1 Saprospiraceae bacterium | reverse complement strand
AAAACGAAAGTATTAGGCTTAATTGGCAAACAGTGAATGAGCGTGATGTCAATCATTTTGTCCTTGAAAAATCAATTGATAACACTGGTAAGTTCACAATGATCGGAGAAGTCAAAGCCGCAGGTCATTCAGCGACCCCTCAGTATTATAGCCTTTTAGATGCACATCCCAGTCTTTTGAATTACTACCGTTTGAAAACAGTGGATAATGATGGCGGCTTTGAATACAGTAAAACACTTACTTTTATAGGTAAGAACAAGGAAAAAGATAAGATTGCTTTTTATCCTAATCCTGCAACCGATGTTTTACATATTGTATTGAGTCATAAAGATTACCATAAAGCAACTGTCAGTTTATCCGATATGACGGGCAGAATAGTGCTTACTCAAGATAAAAACGATGACACGATGGACAATGGCTCTTTTATATTTAATACCCATGACCTTCAAAATGGTTTGTTTACAGTCATCGTAACGTTAGACGGGCATAAATCTATGTTCAAGGTGGTGATTGCGAAGTGATTATTATTCGTGAAATGTTTTTCTATTTTTTTATGAATAAAGCCCCCCCTCAGTAAAATGTGCGTAAAACGGCATTAGGCAAATGAAAGCCTAATGCCGTTCATTCTTGGGTATAAGTTCGACGGAACAAACACGACTTTTCTGGACTGTCCTTTTTCATTCGTCTATAAATAGTTGTAACAAATAAATGGATATTGGGCGATTGAGGAATTATAATCATCTTTGGGTTTATTCTAAAAAGTGTTTAATCGAACAATCAATAATAATGTCCTTATGAATGACCAAACAAATGGTATTGCTTTGAATGATACGACAAAGGGTATGTCTTTTGTACAGTATGGCAAAGAAAGTGCGGTTGCTTCAAAAGCAGATCCCGCAACCGTTGAAGCTTCACTCGCCACTGTTTACAACCAGTTTTTGAAAGAAACCAAGTTAGATAGTGAAGGGATTAAACAACGCATTTCTCGATTGGAAGCAGAAATCTTGCAAAAGAAAAATTCGAAAGAAAATGCCTTGTCAGACATTGTCTTAAAAGAGCATCAACGCGAAGACAAAGAGAAAAAAATTGAAGAATTGACGGTTGAACGCATCCGATTGAAAGAAGAAGGTGCGACAACAGAAGATTACGTCCCGTTTGTCATTGGTGCTTTCATTACCATTTTACTGACCTTCTACCTTTTTGTTTTTTATTCTTCCACAGGCTATTCCGCCTTTTATGGCATTCAAAAAGGCATTTCGGTTGGCATCATCAATCCCGATGTTTTTAGTCATGCCTTAGAGAGGGGCGGGGGTATTATCGCTGCAATAATCCTTTTTCCTGTTATTTTCCTTGGATTAGGTTTTCTGATACACGATGCACTCGACAGGAAACAATACGGTATGATTTCAATTCTGCTATTGTTTACCCTTTTAGCCGATATTTTGATGGGCTACAAAATTTCAGAAAACCTCTATACATTAGCCTTCAACGAAGGACGCGTCAATGAGCAGTGGCAATTTTCGATGATATGGTCGAATATCAATTTCTACCTTGTTTTGATGCTGGGATTTGTGGTGTATGTCATTTGGGGTGCTTTGCTCCATTATACTTTGTCAAAATATAGAGATATACAACCCGACAAAGTATTGGAGTTGAAGTTGGAAAATCTGGATGGTAAGATTTCAGAACAAAAGATAGAACTTCATGACATCATGTCAAAGATTAACAGTTTAAAAGCGACCGTCAATACACTTGACAATGAGATAGATCAGAAGGAGAGAGATGCCATCGGTTACAGAAATGGCGTTATTCCTGTGGATACGGCGAAATTGCGTTCCATCGTTGGACAGTTCATGAAAGGATGGTTTGAGTATATCAAGTTCATGTTCAAAGACGACGAAAACAAAATTAAAGAATTAACAGAGCAAGTCGCTGAAACCCAAAAGACTTGGATTGACAATAAAATTAAAGCATTAGAGCAAGAACAATGAAAAATAAAGCAAAAAGGAATAACAAACCAATGTATCTATTATTGGGTTTTTTAGGTGTTTTTGGCTTCTTTGTCTATTTGATTACACGACCATCCGAATTAAGCCAAGCAAAACAGGAATTAAGTACTTGTTCAAGCATAGAGGAAGTTAAAACTTGTTGGCAAAAACATCAAAGCGTCTTGTCCGAAAACGAAGAATTTGTTGCAGACATACGTACCAAACTGGATCATTTTGGTCTAACACAAACACAAGTTACAGACATAAAACAATGGCTACCGAAGCCACCGACGCATCTCAATTTGATTTTAGTACCAGATTTATC
>JANMJN010000999.1:0-3555 GCA_031371355.1 Saprospiraceae bacterium | reverse complement strand
GATTTGTTAAACCCTGCGAATGTGCCGGGTGCACGTAAGTAATTTTAAGGAAATTACTGAATACAAAACCTAAGAGGATTTGGTAGACTTGTTCTGCCAAATCCTTTTTTTATGTACCTTCGTGCTGCATTTTATCTTTATCTTTTCAGATTTACCTAAACTCAGTTATCATGCATTTACAAGCAAAAAATACCCATTTTTACTTGCTTCTCATTGTTTCGTCCCTCTTTATGACGGCGGCTTCTTGTAAAAAAACACAAAGCGGTGATACGCCGATAATACCCACAACGCCAACCCGCGTTTTTTACACACCTGACAAATTTGTCATGGGTGCTGACCTTTCTTACGTCAATCAGATACAAGACTATGGCGGTATTTATAAAGACTCAACGAAGGTGAAAGACCCCTATGTATTGTGCAAAGAGCGCGGCACAAACCTCGTGCGGGTACGCCTTTGGCATTCGCCGACATGGACTGCTGCTTTGAACAATGGTAAAATGTATAACGATATTGTGGATGTCGCAAAAACCATCAAACGCGCCAAAGATGCAGGTATGACTGTCAATCTCGACCTGCATTATTCCGACACTTGGGCAGACCCGAGCAAACAAGATGTGCCAAAAGCATGGCAAGGACTACCCCTCAGTATTTTGAAAGATTCGGTATATAATTACACTTTATCGGTCTTAAATTACTTGAAAGCAAGGAATTTAACGCCTGAAATGATACAAATTGGCAATGAAAACAATGGTGGTATGTGTTATCCTGTTGGTAAAATTGTGAGCAATAACTATCAACCATTTGCCGATTTATTGAAAAGCGGCATCAAAGCAGTGCGTGATTTTTCAGCAACTTCGACCATAAAACCACAAATTATTCTGCACGTTGCCCAACTGCAAAACGGTGATTGGTGGGCAGATGGTGTCATCAATAAAGGCGGTGTAACGGATTTTGACGTGTTGGGGTTGTCGCATTATTATGCATGGTCAACGGTTAATGTAATGGCGGATATTGGTACAACAATTAAAAACTTGAAAACCAAGTATGGTAAAAAAGTCATGATTGTCGAAACCGCTTATTCTTGGACAACTGCTAATGCTGACTCTTATAACAATATCATGTCTGACCCTTCAAAGACCCCTCAGTATCCCTTGACTTCGGAAGGACAATACAACTATATGAAAGATTTAACGCAAACGGTCATCACGGCGGGCGGTTCGGGCATCATGTATTGGGAACCTGCTTGGATTACATCTTCGATGAAAGACCTTTGGGGAACAGGCTCAAGTTGGGATAATAACACGCTGTTTGATGCTTCAGGCAATGCTTTACAGGGGTTTGATTTTATGACGTACGCCTATAAATTTTGAGAAAATGGATGAACAAAACAAATTAATGCCTTTTGAAGGCAAAGAAATTCGTAAAATTTGGCACAATGACCAATGGCATTTTTCAATTGTTGATGTCATTGAAGTTTTGACAGACAGCGTGACTCCACGCAAATATTGGAATACTCTTAAAACGAGAGAACCTCAGTTGTCCTCAGTTTGTGGACAACTGAAAGTGCAATCTAAGGACGGTAAATTTTACAAAACCGATTGTGCTAATACTGAGGGGGTACTCCGAATTGTCATGTCTGTGCCTTCACCAAAAGTAGAACCTTTGAAATTGTGGTTGGCACAAGTTGGCAATGAACGTTTACAAGAAACCGAAAATCCCGAATTAGCTTTTGAACGCGCACGAGAAATATATCGCGCCAAAGGTTATCCCGAAGATTGGATTGGCTATCGTGAAAAAAGTATGTTGATTCGCAGACAATTAACAGATGAATGGCAGAAGCGAGGCATTAAAGAAAACGCTGAATATTCAATATTAACTGCTGAAATCGCAAAGGCAACTTTTGGACTCACACCAAGCGAACACGCTCATCTCAAAGGTTTGGAAAAGCAGAACTTACGGGATCACATGACCAATTTAGAACTGATTTTTTCGGCATTGGGTGAGGAGTCGGCACGTATTATTACTGACCGCAACAATGCACAAGGCTTTACCCAAAACCGCGAATCTGCGATTGAAGGCGGCAACATTGCGGGTGATGCACGCGAGCGTTTTGAATTGAAATTGAATGAAAAAGTCGTGACTGCAAAGAATTTTTTAAGCCTTGATGGTGAGAAACGCCACGAATTGCCGGAAAATGAAACAGATGAAACTACAAGCCCATAAACATTTTCCGATAAGCCAAAGGGCTATCTCCCAAAGCCTTTTTGAATTGTTTATTGAAATATGAAATATTGCCAAAACCACTTTCAAAGCAAATATCATAAACCGATTTATCCGTTAATGTCAATAATTGACGAGCATGTTTGATGCGAAATTCAGTCATCACATCCACCAAAGTCTTTCGGGTCATTTTTTTAAAATAGCGGCAAAATGCTGTTGGAGTTAAGTGAGCAACGGCTGCAATTGTTTCTAAATCAATATCTTGTGTGTAGTTGGCAATAATAAAAGCATAGACTTTTTGAAAACGCTCGGTATCAATTGGCGATAGGGTAGAGGTCGAAAAGTGCGGGTCAATCAATTCCGTTTCGTTTGAAATGGCAATAGTTTGAAGTATATCGAGGAGTTGCAACAGTTTTTGAAATGGAGTTGTAGCTGTTGCAAAAGACATTTTATCAGCAACCACATCGCGCGTTTTGCCCTTTATCAAAATACCCGATTGTGCTTTTTGAAATAAATAATGGATAGCCGCCATTTCAGGAATATCGAAAAAAGCCGCGCCAATAAAATCTGCTTTGAACTGGATAACAATGGATTTTGCTAAATCCCCCCCCTCAGTATTTGACGAATTATTGAGCCAAGAATGTGGTACATTTTCGCCCAACAAAACCAAATCACCGGCTGCGAAATCGTTGACTTGCCTACCTACAAAACGTTTGCCTTTGCTGCTTTCAATGAAAGTCAATTCCAATTCAGGATGAAAATGATAGGGTGCATCAAATTGCGGCAGATTGAATCGTCTGTAAAGAAAAGAGCTTTCTATATTTTCGCTTATTTGCTCATAAGTCGCCTTCATTTTTAGCTATAATTATCTTTTGAAAAGATTAGAATTTAGAATTAGGGTAAAATTACACCATTTTTAGTAAAAAATGACAAAGGTTGATAATTCGAGACACTGTTATTTTGCACTATAATTTTTTACATTTAAAACAATTCAAAAATGAAAAATAAACTCGAGCAAGCTTACGAACTCTCACAAGATGCCATAGATTTTTTCCAAAAAAACCGCTACATCAAACTGAAAAATGTTTTTGATGCAGAGACTTTGGCGTATTATGGCGCATTTATAAGTGAAAAAGTAGCTGAATTGAACAAAAACGATAAACCACTTGATGCAAGGGATACGTATGGCAAAGCGTTTTTACAAATTTTTAACCTTTGGCACGAAGATGAGACGATAAAGGAGTTTGTTTTCAGCAAACGCCTCGGCAAAATTGCGGCTGATTTGATGCAAACCGATGGCGTACGCATGTATCACGACCAAGCCCTCTTCAAAGA
>JANMJN010001256.1:0-4155 GCA_031371355.1 Saprospiraceae bacterium | reverse complement strand
GGTCAAGTTTTAGGAACTCGGCTGCAGTCATTACATTTCTTTTAGGTGCGGCAATGGTAGCTGTCATGTCTTTTTATTTTTTCTGTAAAAATACAACTCAATTTTTGAAAATACAACTTTTGAGTCTAATCATGCCTTAATTATAGAATGCCTTAAACTTTGTTTGATTTACATATTAAAACACAAATCTTAGCTATTAAAACCAAATAAGCAAACAATTAAAAACATAAAGTTTTTAAAAATAATATTATTTAAACAATTGTTTAAATTTTAGAAAACTTTCTCTTTTCTTCAATTTTCTCTAAAAAAATGCGCTTTTTTGCAAAAAATTAATAGCTATTTAATCAAAATTAACTTTAAATCAATGGAATACAGACGTTTAGGAAAAACAGGATTACAGGTCAGTGCCTTATCACTTGGCTCTTGGTTGACTTTCGGCAATCAAATTACGGACGATGTAGCAGAGGACTTGATGAAAATAGCCTACGATGCGGGTGTCAATTTCTTTGATAACGCAGAAGGTTATGCTTTTGGTCAATCTGAAATCGTCATGGGTAAGGCTTTGAAAAATTTGGGTTGGGACAGAACAACTTATATCGTGTCGTCAAAAGTGTTTTTTGGCAGCCGCAGAGAACCGATGCCAAATCAAACCGGTTTGAGTCGTAAACACATCGTTGAGGCATGCCACGAAGCTATGAATCGTTTACAAACGGACTATCTCGACCTCTATTTTTGTCACCGTCCAGACCCCTCAGTACCAATAGAAGAAGTCGTGCGGACAATGAATACACTGATTACACAAGGCAAAATCATGTATTGGGGTACATCTGAATGGTCGGCGGTGCAAATCATGGAGGCGAATGCGATTGCCCGCGATTTGAATCTCGAGGGTCCAAAAATGGAACAACCACAATACAATATGTTTTGGCGGGAAAAAGTGGAAAAGGATTACCTCCACATTTATCCAAATGCAGGTTTGGGTACAACCATTTGGTCGCCGTTGGCGGGTGGCACATTGACGGAAAAATATGCCGATGGCATTCCAACGGGTACACGTATGACGGAGCAGAAAGGCATAGAACATGTCAAAAAACACAACCTTACATCTGAAAGATTAGAGAAAATCACCGCTTTGAGCGATTATTCAAAGGAATTGGGAACGACTTTAGCAAAGTTAGCCATTGCTTGGTGTGTCCATAATCCGAATGTTTCGACCGTTATTTTGGGTGCATCGAAGCCAGAGCAATTGCTTGAAACTTTAACATCACTCGAAGTTGTACCGCTTTTGACCCCCTCAGTAATTGAGCGTTTGGAAGCGATTTTGCAGAATAAACCAGAGATAATCACGCTTTAAATAATGCTTTAAACAGTTACAAATTTTAATCGAATATGCAGCTGACCTATACGGATTATAAACCAAGCGCACCAAAATTGCCTGTTTGGGTTTTACTCGACAATGTCGAAACGCCACGCAATGTCGGCATCGTTTTCCGAATAGCGGATACCTTGGGCATTGAAGGTTTGGTGCTGTGTGGCAAAGCACCAGCACCAAACCATAAATTGTTGAGCAGAACAGCCAAAGGTGCAGAACGGCATGTGCCCTCTACTTATTTTGATGATGCCCTAACAGCCATTGCGGCGTTTCGGAACAAGGGCTACACCATCGTTGCACTCGAAATTACGAACCAAAGTGTGGATCTCAAAACGGCTAATTTTAAGAAAATGGATAAAATACTCTTGATTGCTGGGTCTGAAAGCGCAGGTATTTCGCACGAGGTTTTAGAGGCAGTTGATTTAGCCGTTCATATTCCAACAGCTGGTTTTTGTCTGTCCATGAATGTGTCAGTTTCGATTGCAATTGCAGTTTATGAAATAAGAAGACAGATAGATAATAATGGATAATGGAAAATGGATAATTATTATCCATTATCCATTATCCATTATCCATTAAAAAAATTACATTTGTTTCTTTGAAGTAAAAACACCAAAAACCCATTGCTCTTTATCGCTGATTTTGTAGAAATAATCTTCGTAAGTAACGTTTTTACCGTCTTTCAAGTAAGTTCTACGCATTTTAGTGGGGCTTTGCGCTCTGATACGGTATTTATCACCAGGATTTGTCCAAGCCAAAACCCTTGCTTTTTGAGAATATCCGTCCATAACGCGCACCATACCATCGGCTTCTAAAGGGTTTTGTATTAACAAATAACCTTCTTCAACGGCTTGACTTTTTGGGGCATTTGCAGCACCTGTTTGCATTGCGGGTTGTGAGGTAGCAGAATTTGCCCCCTCAGTATTGGCTGTGTTCTCACCTTCAGTTGTTCCGATGTTGGCAACTATTTGGTTTACAGAACGGCTTGATTGCCATTTGAAAGCGGTTACTGCGAGAATGACCAAAATCGGTGCAATGATGAATGCCCAATTGATTTTTTTGTATAAAGGTTTTCTAGGGAAAGGATCTATGGCTGTGGATGCAGTGAAAGCACGGTCACTTTCAGGAAGCGTTAATTGGATTTCAAGTTCTCTCAGTTTCTGTTCTAAAATTACTAAGTCTTGTTGGAGGCGATTGTTTTCTGATTTCAGAATCTCCGAATTTTTATTCAATCGGATTTCACGGGTTCTAATTTTGCGCAATTCAGATTGCAATTCGCTGCTAATGCGTCTCTGTTTATTTATTTCATCGAGTAAAGAGTTCAGTGCCACTTCTGGCTCATTATACATATCAATTTCTTGTTTCATGATTGTAGGATTTTTAGCTATGCGTCTGTTCTTTCGTTAGTAAAAATTATGAATTAAGGAGACAAAATTAAATCGGAATATTTAAAAAACATAACACGCACATTGATTTTTTTCATTTTGCATGCCAGTCTAATAAAAAATATTTGTAAAACGTTGTAAAACAATACGTTTATAAATATTCAATTAATGATAACTTCTTTTAAAAAATCTTCGCCAATTTCAGTGTTTAGCATCAGACGTATCTTTTCACGTCCAAAATGCAATTCAGAACGCAAGGAAGCAGATTCAATGGTGACGTATAAAACCTTGTCGCGCAGGCGTAATTCGCGGGTATAAGTAGCAATGGTTTTACCCATCTTTTCTTCCCACAGGCTTTCAATTTTAGTTTTATTCAAATTGTCTCCTAATTTGAATGCTCTAACCATTTGTTTCAACACATCTGCCAATGGCTCGTCATTTGTCTTTCTCATGCTTTTATCATTTTTTCAATACCTAAGATATTGTTACTTACATGTCGTTTCTTGAACGAATTTTCAAGAATACCGAATGTATGCAAAGGTACGAAAAATGCATCATTTCGTTTTGAGATTTCAACTTGTTATACACTTGATGCTTCGCGCATTCTTGATTTGCATGGACAAAAAGAAAAAGGCGCATCAACTTCACGACTTGTAGACGACGAAGCGATATAAAGTAACAGAATAAAGAACAAAGAATTTTGAATGTCGAAGTGTTTACAACGCCTCGACATTCTTCGTTAAAGCCCCCCTCAGTATTTTTATCTTCGTATGGTGGGGTATCCTTGACCGTTAACGCTACTTCAGATAAAATCCGATGACATAACTCTGGGTATCAAGTAAATTCGTCGCAATAAGTCCCTTTTTGACAAGGAATTTTTTAGTTTTGGCACTTTCTTTACCAAATCATAAAAATCACTTTTCAATGAAAAAACTGTTCGTATTCTTTTATCTCTTATCAATGTCCTTCATCAACGCACAAAACAATCCAGTTCAATTGATTCCGCAACCTGTTGAGGTTAAACAATCAACGGGTTCTTATCTTTTATCGAATGCAGCCACAATCAGCTACAACAAACCAGAAAGTCGGAATGTAGCAGACATGTTGAATCAAAAACTAACGACACCAACAGGTTATTCTTTCAAAGTTCAACAAGGTGTTGCGGGGGCAATTCAACTCAATATCAATAGTGCGCCCAATGCAGAAATTGGGAAAGAAGGCTACATCTTAGAGGTGACACCAAGAGGTGTTGTCATCTCGGCGAACCAAACCGCCGGTTTGTTTTACGGTATGCAATCGCTGATTCAGTTGTTGCCGAAGGAAATTGAAAGCAAAACGATGGCAAAAGCCACTTGGAGCATCCCCTCAGTAAAAATCAAAGATTATCCGCGTTTTGGG
>JANMJN010001220.1:0-2594 GCA_031371355.1 Saprospiraceae bacterium | reverse complement strand
GTGGGGAGAGAAAATTGAAATAATGAAAACATTGATAATATTTTAGCTTTAAGACAATGTTTACATACAATTGTTCATTTTCAATATTTCAATTATTAAGATGTAAAGCTAAAAATTAAATAGAATAAAAAAATAAAATTTATTTTTTTTTATGCTAAAAAATTGATTTTCAATATTTTGAAATAAAATAAAAATTTAAAATTTGAATAACAAAGCCAATATTTCATACGTTTATAGATAAAATTTGACCTTTAATAATTGTTTTTTCAGATGAATGTCGAAAACACAGTTAATAATTGCTAAAACATTATGAAACTTTCCGTTTTCCTACGTACTTTACAAATTGAAATCTATATTAAAACGGATGGGCTTGATTCACCGTTTTTGACCAAACAAACAATATTCACCCGATGATGGAAATTAATAATAATCATAGAACAATCTTCATTGCAGTTGTTGCTTCATTTGCAACAGCTATTTTGACCATTTTGGGCATTCGTTATTTTGAATCTCCTCGTGAAATTGTTTTGCGCGACGGCAATAATGCCCGTTATGCCAACTTCGCGGACTTTACGCTTTCGGGCAATCTGCAACGCAAGTTCTTGTCCAGTTCACCGACAAATTTCATCGAGGCGGCAGCAACGATTACGCCCTCCGTTGTGAATATCAAAGCTTTGACCAATGGCGGTTCTGACAACTTTTGGAACGATGGTGTGGTAGGTGCTTCGACGGGTTCAGGCGTTATCATTTCACCTGATGGTTATATTGTCACTAATAATCATGTCATCGCAGATGCTACGGATATTCAAGTAACATTGGACGACAAACGTGAATATACAGCTCGCCTTGTTGGCACTGACCCTTCAACTGATTTGGCTTTGATCAAAGTAGATGCACAACGTCTGTTACCTGTTCGGTTTGGCAATTCCGACAGTATCCGCGTCGGTGAGTGGGTTTTAGCTGTGGGTAATCCCTTCAATTTAGAATCAACCGTAACGGCAGGTATTGTATCCGCAAAAGGACGCAGCATCAATATTTTGGAAGACAGTTACTCCATCGAGTCATTTATACAAAGCGATGCGGCGGTCAATCCTGGCAATTCAGGTGGAGCATTGGTCAATACAAATGGTGAATTGGTGGGCATTAATACAGCTATTATCACGAAATCAGGGCGTTACGAAGGCTATTCTTTTGCCATACCTGTCAATTTGGCAATGAAAGTGATTCGGGATTTAAAAAACTATGGTATCGTTCAACGTGGCTTTTTAGGTGTCGAAATCAATGATTTGTCACCAGCCATGTCAAAAGCTGCTGACTACAATTCAATGAATGGCGTTTATGTTTTTAAAGTCAATGGTAAAAGTGCAGCTGAAGAAGCGGGTATGAGACAGGGAGATGTCATAATAGGCATTGATGGTCAAAAAATCAAAAACAAAGCGGAACTATTAGAACAAGTTGGTCGCCACACACCCGGAGAAATTGTCCACATCGAATTTATTCGCAAAGGGCAACGCTCGATAGCAGACATCAAATTAAGAAATAAAAGCAACGGTACTGCCCTCATTTTACCCGAAAAATTTGATGGCAATATTGAAGCTTTCAAAAAGATAGGTATCAGTAATTTGAGACCTTTAACACAACAAGAAGTCAGAAAAATCGGTGGCAAAGGCGTTAAAGTTGTCGGTATCGAAAAAGGCAGTTTGATTGGCAACAAAAACATGGAAATAGGTTTTGTCATCACACATATTAATGATAAACAAATCAACAGCCTCGATGAAGCTGTGAATTTGATAACAAATACCAAGGGAAAAGTCATTCTCGCAGGTGTTTACGAGGATTTTCCCGAAGAATATTATTACACTTTCATTAAACAATGATTTAATGGTGAATAATTTAATGATGAATAAAAATGCCGTATTCGAATAAAATCGAATACGGCATTTTTATTCATCATTCACCATTCACCATTACCAGTCGCCATTATTTGCCGTCCAATTCCAATCCTTGTAAAATACCTTTCTCCATCGCCGGAACGCCACGTTCCATCCATCTCGGCTTAGGCGCATCTTTCAAATAGTAATCAAAAAACTGCTGCATACGGATTTGAAAATCAATGCGATTCTGCAATTTCACGGGCCAATGTGGTTCATCATTGTAGTTAAGCATCCAAGCGGGTTTATTCAAACGGCGCAACGCACCATAGAATTCAATGCCTTGATACCACGGCACTGCGCCATCTTTATCATTTTGTAAAATCAATACAGGTGTGTTGACTTTATCCATTGAAAATATCGGCGAATTCTCTAAATAACGCATCGGATATTGCCACGGACTGCCACCGATGCGGCTTTGTGTATGTTCATATTGAAACTGACGCATCAAGCCCGATTCCCAACGAATACCACTGTATGCACTAATCATATTCACAACAGGCGCACCCGCTTCGGCGCAACGGAAAATATCCGTCTTTGTCACCAAATAAGCGGCTTGATAGCCACCCCAAGAATGCCCTTGCACGCCTATGCGTTTTTCATCCACAAAACCTTGATTTATCAAATTGGTTACGCCTGAAACAACCGAATTCAAGCAACTTT
>JANMJN010000990.1:0-2137 GCA_031371355.1 Saprospiraceae bacterium | reverse complement strand
ACTTTGAAGCCCTGAAAAAGTGCCAATGGCGGTTGCGGTGTCTTTTTTGTTGGTGATATTCGAAATCCATGCTTTTGAAATGCCTTCTGTCGCCGAGGCGTAAATACCATACAGGAAAAACAGCCCAAAAAAGACGTAAAGATTTGTGTTGACCGACATACCAAAATACACGGTCGCAAACAGCGCAAGTCCGATGATGAAAATTGTTTTCAGTCCCACTTTGTCGGCAAGGATACCGATTGGAAAAGCAAACAGCGCATAAATAAGATTGTAAAAAATATAAACGCCGATTACCATTGTGTCGCCCAGTCCCGATTGTTTCGCTTGCAGTAATAGAAAAACATCTGAACTGTTGAACAGTGTAAAGATTAAAAGCCCTATCACCACTTTTCTGTATGCTATCGGACTTGTTTCCCAATACTTCAAGAATGAAAAGAAGGGCGTTTTGACGTTTATTTTATGTTCATTTCCTTTTTTATCCTTGAGAAAAAATGAGGTGAACACGGCAAGTACGCCAGGAATAAAGGCAATGAAAAAAAGTGTCTTGTAGTCTTGTGGATAGACATACAAATACAGCAACGCCAATGAAGGTCCGAGAACGGCGCCAAAAGTGTCCATTGACCGATGAAACCCAAAAACTTTTCCTTTGGTGCTTGGTGTTGCTTCATCGGAAAGAATAGCGTCTCTGGCACCCGTCCGAATACCTTTGCCGAAGCGGTCAATGGTTCGTGCAAAAAATATCCATAATGGAAATATAAAGATTGCCATCATGGGTTTTGAAATCGCACTAAAGGCATACCCAATTTGCACAAAAGGCACGCGTCTGCCCGAAACATCAGACAATTTACCGAAATATCCTTTACTCAATCCTGCCGTTGCTTCGGCAACCCCTTCAAGTATGCCTATCAATACAATAGAAAACCCAATGGACTTCAAGTAAATGGGCATAATCGGATACAGCATTTCACTTGCTGTGTCTGTAAACAGGCTTATCCATGATAAAATCCAACCTGTCCGTGTAATATATTTCAAAATGTACGCTTGTTTGTCGTTGAATTTAATGTATGGATACGTGGTTTTTTAGGGTTGCCTTAACCGAGCTGGGCATATGTGGACAATATAAATCCATCCGCCCCCATTTTCTCAAACCCCATGTTATCGGCATCACCGTTCTTTTCAGTTACGTGAAACAGTTGCCAGAGTTGTTACCTTTCCGTCTCGTCCTATTTTTCTAACTCTCGGTATCCAGGCACTACGCACTTCTAAATTTTTAGGCGTTACATCGTGCCACTCCAACACATACACTTCACCGTGAAATACTGCAACACCTGTTGGCGTCCAAGGACTTTTTGTCTGAAGAATAGTTGTTATTTTACCTTGAGGAGTTATTTTGAGGACACTACGACTGCCCGTTGATGCTACATAAATAGACCCTGTTGAATCAACTACCAATCCACGGCAATAGGAAGGCACCGTTTCCAATGGCAAATCTTTTCCACTTTTTCCAACAAAAGTCGCTATGATTGATACCGTTCCATCCATAGTAATTTTTCGGATTGTGTTGGCGTTAGCATTATTCGCCTCAGTGATATAAAGTGAGCCGTCAGCACCAACAGCAATGCCGCTTATGAACTCAAATATCTTATTGCTCGCTAATACTGATTCTTTTCCGTTAGGTGTTCTTCTCATAATTTTTGTAGAACTTGGTCGGGTATCAGCATAATAAATGTTTCCGTCCTTGCCAACAACAAGGGGAAAATCGGAACACATGATAAGAGTAGGTTTGTTGCTTTGTGGTGTTACTCTTTCAAAATACTCCCCAAAACTTTTCGGTGATTCTGCGAAGTATCCAATTGGATCAATAGTCATCCAGTGAAACCTAGATGCCGGCAAATAAGTGAGTTTGCCATTTGTATCAATTTTCCAAACACCTTTGCCTGTATCGGTAAAGTAAACTTGTCCATATTTATCAACCACAATACCAGAACCTGGATGTGCAAAGGTAATTGTTGAAACCAATATTTGAAGAAATACGAAAATCAATATCATTTTTGACTTCATAGTCTTATTTTTTAGATTGAGAAAATACAGATTACTTATTCATCAGTTTGACGTTGCACTGTTGCCAAAGGATTAC
>JANMJN010001165.1:0-2766 GCA_031371355.1 Saprospiraceae bacterium | reverse complement strand
CATAGCTGCGCCAATCTTCTTTGAAGTTGTAAGCGGGGTTAAAACTTGGTTTATTAGGCTTCGATACTGAGGGGGTGATATTGACACTTTTTGACCACGTTTTGCCGTTGTCTGTACTCGTTTTATACCAAACTTCTCTGATGGCTTTGCCTTGCCTGACCTCTTGCTCGGAAGCCGTTCCAATGTTGTAAAACAGGAATAAGCGACCCTTTTTATACTTTTTATCCATTAAATCAAAAACAGGTGCGGGGTTTCCTGCTTGGTCGTTGCCGTTTTCGGCAATTGTTTCCAATTTTGACCAAGTCGCCCCATTGTCGCTGCTGCGTTTCAAGACGATTCTGACATCACCGTGGTCGCTGCAATTCAATCGTCTGGCTTCGCAAAAAGCCAATAATTCGCCATTGGGAGCTTTCACAATAGCAGGTATGCGGAAACATAAAAAGCCTTCTTCGCCATTTTGGAAAACGGTGGTTTGGGCTATGGTGATTTGCACAAACACGAATAGAAATAGGATGATTTGATAAAGTTTAGTTGTCATTTCCGTTGTTTTAAAAATAAATGCTCACACATTTTTATAGAATTTTTAACCACATAGAAACATAGGGCACATAGTTCAATAAATTGATTTTCAATCCTTTCTATGTGCCCTATGGTTCTATATGGTTAAAAAAATGTGTTGAATTAAAAAAATACTGAGAGGTATTTCCCTATTCAGGCTTCGCCAAATCCCCTTTTGTAAACTGCCAATCATTATCAAAAAAACCTGTCAATTTAATGCCTTTTGTACCGTCTTGCATCATAGCGGCATTAAAAATGAGGTAATCGGGAAAACCACTACCCGCGCTGAAATACTGATTGGCATACGCTGCCTTCATGCCCAAAATACCTGTTCCTGCAATTACCGACACAGAAGCCACACGACTATCGGCTCGTGGATAGGTGAAATAAACGCCTAAATCGTCGCCTTTAAACTGTTCATCCCCTATTGTTATACTGCCACGCTGTACTTGTAACGGACTGTTAGCAAGTAGCGATTGCCAAGCACTGTTTGTCGTCGCATTACCAAAAATTATAACGCCACGGTCGGCAAATACTGAGGGGGTAAAATCTTTATCGGCGACAATATCCACTGCGCCATTGCCGCGATAATACCATGTTTCGGCATCAAAAACGGCTTTTTGATAAGCCCAATCATTTTCCTCCTTTGTGCCAGTTGTGCCATAAACAAAGACCATGCGGTTGTTGAATGCCTCTTTAAATGTGCCGTTGCGTTGGGCATTGCGCTGTTTGGGCGACGGCGCATCGGTTTGTTCCCAAGTCTTGTTTTTTGTAAAATATACGGGTTTATCGGTTGTTTTACAAGCAGAACAGACCTCAAAGCCGTCAATTTTTACTTTAAATGATTCACTATTGGGAAAAGCAGTGGGCAATAATTTGATGATTCGAGCATTGTCTGTTTTGACATCAATCGTCTTCGCTGCCTTGTCTCGCTTGACTTGGATGTTGCTGTAACTGATGGGTATCTCTTGTTGTTCAATACCCGCCCAATGATAGGTGGACGAAATAGCAGGATTGGCAGTCGTGAAGTTGATGGTATCCAAATCTTCTTGTTTTGGGATGTTGTGCCATTTGAAAAAATCAAAAAGCGGTTTCCAATCCACACTTTCATCACTGTACCAATGCGAACCATTGGGGTATTCGTAGTAAGAATAATCATTATGAAATGTACCTAATAATTTCCGCATCTCACGCGCATATTCAACCGAAACCGTGCGGTCGGCATCGCCATGCAAAATATAAATGCCGCTTGCCTTGTAATTGGCAGCCAACGCCAAGACATTGCTGGGGTTACTGGCGCGTAACAACATCTGCTCGGCTTTATTGGTGCTATTTGTTGGAATTTTGCCATCGGCAGAACCATAACCCATCAAGGTCGGATAACCCGCGCAAGGCGCAACACCCGCCCATTTGCCTGGGTAAGTTGCCCCCAAATACCACGAGCCATGCCCGCCCATAGAGTGACCAGTTAAATATATTTTTTGTGGATTGGGCTTGAACCTTTTTGTAGCAATATCCAATACTTCGAGGGCATCCATACGTCCCCAATCTTCCCAATTGAAGCCTCTTGGACGGCGGTTTGTGGGCGCCACCAAAACGCCCCAATCTTTGAGTTTATAAGCACGCGCTTGGTTGATTGCCTCAACTTCTGCGCCATGAACCGATAAAAATAGGGCACGGGAGACCGTCGGCGTACCGCTTTGTGGTGCAACACTGTAATATTGGACGCTGCCATCAATCGCACTAACAAAGGTATTGCTGTGGTGCTCGGTTTGAGAAACAACTTTTAATGTCAGCGTTTTAGTGTCTAAAACTTTATCATTTTGAAGCAAACTGACAGAGCAAGAGACATCGCCTTTTTGTGAAATTTTAGACACATTCATCTGAAAACCCACTTTACGAGTTGTCATCGGGCTTATAATCGGCACATTGGTCGTGACATTATTGCCTTGAATGGTGGCGCGTAAAGTCAAATTCTTAAGCGGTTTATCTGTCAAATTCATCAAAACAATACCCCCCAAAAGCATTTCAGACGTATTTTCAATCAACACAAAAGGCAATGTCGCATCGGGTGTGCTGATGGCAATGGGCTTTTCAGGAAAAATCAATTGGGCTGAAATGCCTTGAAAACGTCCGCCAAAACCGACGCGGACATATATCTCATTCAATCCTTTTTTAATTTTAACCGCATGGAACAACCAGCCATAG
>JANMJN010001161.1:0-2196 GCA_031371355.1 Saprospiraceae bacterium | reverse complement strand
ACGTAAAATGCCTTGAAATCAACCACCGATTCCTAAAATACAACTCACCACGCCCCCGTTCTTCAAAACCTGTTACAACCACAAAACGGTTGCGACTTGAAATATGCCCAAATTCTAAATCCCAAACAGAAGAATTTCGGTTGAAATACAAGGAGTTACGCATCGTCAAATTTAAGCCAATGAGAACGGGGTCAGGAATATCGAGTTGAAAAGGATTCCATTGAGTCACCCCCTCCCTATTTTCAGCCTTCGGCACATTTTTTACCCTTCTGGATATTTGAACATTAGAAGCCGTTGAAAATCGTTTCAAAAACGAAGTCAAACCCACTGTATCCTTGCCCCACAATCGCTTCGGCTCAAAACGCAAACTTTGGGCAAACGACACATTATTTGTCCGTATAAATTGATTCGTGAAAAGCGACACCCGCACATAATCCGCTTGGTCAGGAAACGGCGCAATTTCAAATTCATCGAGTTGCGGAATCGTATCGCCGTTGCGGTTGCGCCACACATATTGCCCTTCACCTTTGTTGACTCTAACATATTGATATTCAATCTTTTGTTCCTGCCCAGAACCAATTTCATAGAGTGACGTACCCGCCAAAGCCGTTTTTAAAAAGCTGAAATTGTACTCCACACGCCCCAAATAACTCTCTTGAGGACGCAAAGTCGTTTGGCTCGTATCGCCTACTTTCAAATCACGATAAGTCATTTGCCACGTCAACGATTGGTTTTCTTTTTGTTTAAAACTGCCGTTAAAACCCAATTCATTAACGTTTGATAAATCTGCAAACCGATTGCTAAAAGGGTGATAATCATATCGTTGCGAAATGAATGTTCCAAAAGTCACCCCCTCAGTATTCGACTTGTCAACCGACAAACGCCACGCATCATACGCAAAACTTGAACGTGTCAAAGTATCCGTCCTTGCGTCGTGTCGTTCATTCCGTTCACGGTCAGCATTCAAGGCAATTTTTAAATTATTTTTAAAACTTTTAGATAAAGCAATGTTCGGACGACTGAATTTTGACCGTTCAACCGACCCCTCAGTATTCAGCACATTCCAATTGGTTGCCGCATACCAACCTTTTCTATTCAAATCAAAATGAACAGCGTGTTTCGAACCATTGTAAACCGTATCTCTTAAAAATCCGCCAAATTCATAACTCGTTGTAAACCAATCCTTTTTAGAAAACTGAACACTACCCAAAACAAATTTTTCAGCCGCAGGCGATTGTTGTGCCACCAAATTACCGATAGAATTGCCCGCAAAACTCGACGACCCACTAGCGACTGGCAAGTTCCAATCCCTTGTAAATTCGGCGGCTCTGTACGGATTAAGCGGTTTAAACTGCTTTTGTGTCACCTCAAATTTCACATCTGTTTTGATAGTAAAAGCGTCTTTTTCACCAAAAGAAAATTGATTTTGAAGATTTGAAAAAACAGCTAAACCGACATTCGTAGAGTCGCCAATGCTTGAAAAACGGTTGGCATCGTTGCGGCTTAAAGCAACTTCTGTTATAATTTTCGTATTTTTAAACACTTGATAATCAAAGCCTAACGTCGCTAATTGCTGTTGATTGGGCGGCACGAGTGTTCGCACAGGCTCAAACGAACCCCTCAGTATGCCCGACGAATCGGGCGCAATCCAACGATACACACGACCATTGGCAGACGATACTTCTTGGATATAATTGCCACGACCATCGCCCACAGGCGAAAAACTCGCCGTGTATTTTGCAGAATCGGGGTTAGTGGAATACACCAAAACATCAAAAAAACGCCTCCCTTGAACAGTCGTATCAATCAGTTTATATTGAATCCTATCGCTCCGAAAACCATCGTCAGTCGAGCGAATACTGAGGGGGGTCGGTGCGATATTTCCAGCCGCTACAAGTAGGCGTTTATCAAGCGAATCAAGGCTTTGTGTGCCTGTTGAATTTTTAGAATCTTGTTCCGTATATAAACTGAAATTTATTTTTAATTTATTGACTTTAAATTCATTAGATAATGCAACCGTCGAACGCAAATAAGATTGGTCGGCATACTCAAACTCGACAATGATACGGCTGTCTTTCGTCACTAACCGCTTTGGTGTGAACTGAATGGTGCCTGAATTGTAGTCAATCACATAGTCATTTTCATCGCCGCGTGTCAATAATGCGCCATCAAAATAGACCTTTTCTGTCGCTGCTA
>JANMJN010001119.1:0-1716 GCA_031371355.1 Saprospiraceae bacterium | reverse complement strand
TCGCTGCCGCCAATACCGATGTTGACGATGGTTTTGATGCGTTTCTTTATCTTTTTATCAAAACTCGGTAGGGGTGCTTTACCCGCAGCGTTGTCTTGGGGGCGCACAAATGTCTTGAGCTGTTCGCCATAAGGATTCAAAATATCCCGAAGCGCGACTTTCGTTAATGATTGTTGTAGGTCTTCAAAACGGGATTTAAAATCAAAAAAAGCATCCCAGCCGATGGATTTCAATCTGTCTCGTGTGGTTAATGACTGATACAATGCGCTGACCAAGACCATTTGAGGTGTGTCCAAAGCGGTTTTCTTTTCCAATTGTTTCACAATAGTTTGGGCATACAGTTCCTGCAAATCGGGTTGGGTTGTTTCCAATATTTCCTTTTCAGGTGGATTGAGTTTGTATTGGATTTTTTGCAGCGTTGTCAACCGCGCCATCGGTGTCCACGTCCAACGTCGAATTGTTGAGTCGGCACTGCCCGAAATAATGTATTTGCCATCGGGCGTAAAATTCAACGACGTAACAGAACCTTTATGACCATACAGAACCGACAAATAACCCGCTTTTTCTGACCAAACCCGAATGGTTTTGTCAATACTACCCGAAGCAAACGTCTGTCCATCGGGCGAAAAAGCGACCACGTTTATCCCCGCGCTATGACCGACAAAAGACTTAATGGTTGTGCCTTTTTCAATATCCCAAAGCCTAACGGTCTTGTCCTCACTGCCCGAAACGAGTTGTTTGGCATTCGGTGAAAAGGCAACGGCATAAATGCGATTCGTATGCCCTTTAAAAAACTTAATCCTTTTACCCGTATTGGCATCCCAAAGCCCGAGCCTATTGTCCCCACTTGCGGTCACGACCGTATGACCATCGGGCGCAAAACCGACCGCGTAAATACTGCCCGTATGCCCCTCAAAAGTATGAATAACCCGACCTTCGATGTCCCACAACTTCGCGTCATTGTCCCAACTGCCTGTGAGCACCTGTTTGCCGTCAGGCGAAAAGGCAACGGCACTGACGGCACTCGTATGCCCTTGAAAAACCTTTAAAACTTGACCCGATTGTACATCTATTAATGTCGCCGTATTGTCAGACTCCCCCCTCAGTATTTTATCACCTTGCGGCGAAAAGGCAGTTGCATAAACGTCCGTCTTTTCTGAACGAATATACTTCACACTTTGCAACGTGTTGTCGTTCAGTGACTTATATTTAAGGCTATCGCCTGTACCGCCGATGATAATGGACATGCCATCGGGCGATAAAGCGGTGGTGTAAACAGGTTTTATATAACGGTCTAAGGTTTTTGACTGGTCATTTGTGATTTGCCAAAACTTCACCGTCCTGTCCGCACTGCCTGTGACGATAAAATCTTTATACACACTCACCGCATTCACGGCGAGGGTATGTCCTTGCAAAATACGGTCTATCTTTCCATTCCTTGTCCACAAAATGCTGGCATTGTCTGTGCTGCCCGACACAATGGCGAGGTCGTTGTTTGCACCATAGTAACCCAAAGCCACAGAAGTCACCGCCGATTGATGCCCGATGAATTGGATGAATTTGTTGTCCTTTTCCTTTTTGCCGATTTGCCAAAGGCGCACAATTTTGTCTGAACAGCCCGTCAAGACATAATTGCCCAAAACAGCCATGCACATCACAGAACTGGGGTGTTTGAGTTTACCCAAAAACTCCCCTTTTTTGCTCCACATTTGAACC
>JANMJN010001091.1:0-1881 GCA_031371355.1 Saprospiraceae bacterium | reverse complement strand
ACCAAATAAATCCACCACATCGCCCGCTTTGACCCCCTCAGTCATCATGTCTTTTTCATTCATAAAAATCACGCGACGCTCATTGAAAACGCCTCTGTAACGGTCGTCTAAACCATAAATCGTTGTATTAAATTGGTCGTGGCTGCGGATGGTCATCATCATGTATTCCCCTTTTTTTAAAGACCATTCGGCAGGTGCATTGACCGTGAATTGTGCTTTACCCGTATCGGTTTTAAAGTCTTGTTCTCGTGAACCATTGGGCAAATAAAAACCTTCGGGACGACGGACTTGATTGTTAAAATCCACGAAATCAGGAATGACTTTTTCTATCAAATCGCGGATTAAATCATAGTTTTCCAACAATTCTGCCCATTTTACCTTTGATTTTTGTCCTAATGTGGCTTCTGCCAAATGGCAAACAATAGCCGTTTCACTCATCAAATCCTTGCCGCAAGGTTCTAACACACCCTTTGACATTTGGACAACACCCATTGAATTTTCACACGTCACAAACTGTTCGCCGCCCGCTTGACGGTCAATCTCAGTGCGCCCCAAACAAGGCAAAATGAGTGCCGTTTTGCCATGAATCAAATGGCTGCGATTGAGTTTTGTGGACACATGAACAGTCAAGTCGCAACGTCGCAATGCCTCAGCTGTAAATTCTGTATCAGGCGTTGCCGACAAAAAATTACCACCCATAGCAAAAAAAACGGTCGCTTTTCGGTCATAACATCGCTCGAATCGCTGCCACGGTATCGTAACCATGTTCCCGAGGCGGCTCAAAACCAAATGTTGTTTTCAAATTATCTAAAAATGCCGCTTTCGGTTTTTCCCAAATGCCCATTGTACGGTCGCCTTGCACATTTGAATGTCCGCGCACAGGACATGTACCCGCGCCAGGTTTTCCAATTGCCCCCCTCAGTAAAAGTAAGTTTACCAACTCTTGCACATTGCCCACAGCGTTTTTATGCTGTGTCAAACCCATTGCCCAACAAATAATCATGTTTTTACGGTCACAAATCATCGCTGCGGCATCTCGAATGAGATTTTCAGATACGCCACTCATTTTTACAAGTGCCTGAAAATCAACGATTTTCAAATCTTCTAAAAACGCTTTTATACCAGATGTTTTGTTTTTAATAAAATCCCAATCAAATATTCCCCCCTCTCCGAAGGAGTCCTTTTGGACAGTATTTTCTCGTTCAAGCAGCAAAAACATAATCGCTTTCAGTAATGCCACGTCGCCATTGATTTTAACTTGTAAAAACAAATCAGCCAATGGCGTGCCACCTGTCAGCATCTTACCGATGCTTTGCGGATTGGTAAAATGTAAAAGCCCCGCTTCTGGCAATGGATTAATAGCAATGATTTTACCGCCATTTTCTTTACATTTTTCAAGGGCGGACAACATACGTGGGTGATTAGTCCCTGGATTTTGACCCATCACAATCACCAAATCGGCTTTGTTAAAATCGTCCAAAGTGACTGAACCTTTACCAATGCCTAAAGTATGCGACAAACCTGTACCACTTGACTCATGACACATATTGGAGCAATCGGGCATATTATTCGTTCCAAATTCACGTATGAACAATTGATAAACAAAGGCTGCTTCGTTACTGGTGCGTCCCGAAGTATAAAAAATCGCTTCGTCTGGACTCGCCAAACCATTGAGGTGTTTGGCTATCGTCGCAAACGCATCAGCCCAACTAATCGGCTCGTAATTGTTACCCCTCAGTATCATGGGTTTAGTTAAACGTCCACTTTTACCTATTTCGTAATCCGACCATTTTGACAGTTCTTGAACGGTGTTTTTTTTAAAAAAATCAGCATTCAATCGCTTATTTGTCGCTTCTTCGGCAATCGCTTTCATGCCGTTTT
>JANMJN010001007.1:0-4736 GCA_031371355.1 Saprospiraceae bacterium | reverse complement strand
CATAGTCGTCAAGGTTTGGGTTGACTCTTGTGATGAATGGAATTTTGTTATAGGTGTTCACTGCATCGCCCCAATACTTACGAGCCTCAAATTTGTCAAGCGACTGTACGATAACAGGGCTGAAAGCTTGATACAATTGGTCATAAGTCGTCTTTTTCAAGTAGGAAGTGGCTGCGTTTTTGTCGCCCATCAAGATATTTAAGGCATCTGTAAACGTCATTTGCTTGATGGCGCTCACGAAAATCGGTTTGGCTTTAGCAGCCGCATCTTCTGCACCGGCATTGATTTTTTCTAAAACAATGTCCTCTACCTTATTGAATCCGGGAATGACTTTCAGTCTATCCGTAATCTGACGCGCTTCGGGCGGCAAAAGGATTTTATAGGATGAGTTGAAAAAGCCGCCTTTTTGCGACAGCACATCAGACCCTTTTCCGATACCGATTTCAAGGGCGGACTTCAAGCCGTTGCCAATGTCCTCATTTGAAAGGATTTGTTGTGTCAAAATCGTCGTTGCGGCTTTCTGTAATTCATCGCAAGCGGTCAATGTCAACGTTGTTGCGATGAATAAAATGGCTAATTTTTTAAACATTACTTTTTTGTTTTTAAATGTTTTAATGTGAATAATCCTAAACTTTAACCTTCAAATTCCTTCAAACACTTTGGGCAAATGCAATTGTCTTTATATCGTTGAGCGATGATTTCCGCTGTGCGTGGGTGAATCTTTTCCTTTGCACTTTCCTGTTCGCACCAACACGTTTTGTCGTTAAATTTACCTTCTTTGTAGCAAATCATCGGGTCTTGGCATTTGGCACAGAGTTTTTCAAAGCGTTTGATTTCTGTAATAGCCGCATATTCGACTTGTCCACCCAATGGTGGATTTGCTTTCCGTAATTTTAAATGAATCATAAGCATATTCGGAAAGTGACGTTTCAAATTATAAATTATCTCTTGAACAACCGTTTCCAATAGTTTCTGTGGTTTACCCATTTGGATGCGACAGATATCGTAAACGATTTCATAATTGATCGTTTTCGTCACTTTTTCGATGTTATGTTCCATCATAGTTTCGGCATGAAATATATCAGTATCAATCCAGACATCAAGGACAAAATCATTGCCTATCAGCCGTTCTTCTTCATATAAACCATGATTCGCTCGAAAGCGCATATTTTCTAAAGAAATAAGTGCCATATTTGAATCGTCTTATTTTATTGTTGATCAATTGCAATGAAGCATTTTTAAAGCGTAAAAGTAGTTTTTTTCTGAAAGATAAGAGAATGGCTTTTGTTATTGAGAAGAACGATACAACTGACGGGGTTGTGGCGTTTGGATATTCAGGACTTTTTGAATTGACTTTTACACAAACTACCCCTCAGTATTTCCATGGTTTATCAATTCTTATTACTATTTTTGCCCGACTAAACATTATTCAAATCAACTCTAATGTATTGATTATCAGAATTTTAATAATGAAAAATACTTTCCTCTCTATTTTTTACTTCTTAATAATAGCTTTATTTGTTGATGCCTGTGTGCCGCCTGAGTACAACAGGGATAAATTTGAGGGTACGGCTGTTGATTTTTCGGACAAACAAGTGCAGGATATTTACAACCTTCTTGAACGTCAATCGGCTGACACGCTTATGCACTACCTCAACAGTCCAAACCCGACATTGCGCTATGCCGCTGCCACGGCTTTCGGTTCTTTGAAAGAAAAAAAAGCACTCGATTCATTGGCTGTTTTGCTCAAAGACGAATTTGTTGATGTCCGCATTGCTGCCGCTTATGCCATCGGGCAAATTGGCGAAACGCGTGCAGAGGATATTTTGTTGAGGGCTTTTGAGAAACACGATACTGTTGGTACTTTTGCTAAATTCAATGCCACTATTATGGAGGCTGTGGGCAAATGCGGGACAATCGTACGGCTTCATGACTTATGCAATATTTCGACCTTCAAAATGACCGACACATTGCTTCTTGAAGGACAGGCTTACGGCATTTATCGCTACGGTTTACGGGACAGCTACAACGTAGAATCCATCCAAAAAATGAAGTATTTCGTTGAAAATAAACGTTTTCCACCTTCTGTTCGGCTCATTGGTGCCAGTTATTTGTCAAAAATAAAAGCTAAGTACGATACGACGGTCACTATGCCACTATCTTCCATAATCCTTTCAGAACGCAATGTGGAAGTCCGAATGGCTTTGGCTAAAGCGCTTGGTAAAGCCGAAACCCCCCTCAGTATATTACCTGTTTTAGAGAGCCTTTTCCGTCAAGAAACCGATTTTAGGGTTAAGATAAATATATTAAACGCTGTTAGTGAAATTGCTTACAACAATATTCAACCGTTATTATCTGTTGCTTTGCGCGACCGTAATATACATGTGGCGAATACCGCCGCCGAAATATTCGTTAAAAATGGTACTGAACGTGATGCACAGACCTACAAAATAGCTTCTTCCGACGAAACGCTGCAACCTTCGACCAAGCGTTTGATGATGGGTGCAGCCCTCAAATGGTTGCGTTTTTACCCTCGTACACGCGACTCTTTGAACAATTCGATGAAAGAATTGTATGGAAAAGCGGTCAATCCTTATGAAAAAGCCGTTTTACTGAGGGGGCTTGCCAACTTCGGTTGGAACTACGAAATGCTGCACCAAGAGGCTTTGAAAGCCGATAATGCACCCGTTGTACGCACCGCTGCAACTGAGGCATTGGCAAAAATCATCTGTTCGCCTGATTTTTATCGCATGTTTCAAGGCTACTCGATGGGTGTCAAAAACCAGTTAAAAGCGGCTCTTTTTGACATTATTAATTCAGGCGATGCTGGGGCTGCAACTGTAGCCGCAGAGACAATCATCAAACCAGAAGCGGAATTGAATCGTTTGAGTTTGCGCGCTCAAATTCCTGAATTATATCAAGTATTGCAACGATTGAAAATGCCTGCACAACTTGAAGCCTACGATGCTATTTTTAATGCCATTGTTAAAATTTCTGATTCGACAAACCTTAAAAAGAAAAGGCACACCACACCACGCACGATTGATTGGATTACTTTGACGAATATGACGGATTTTTCAAATGCCTTGATAAAAACGACTAAAGGAGACATTAAACTGCGGCTTTTGCGCCAAAACGCGCCTATTTCAGTCGCCAATTTTGTCAATTTAGCTAAAACAGGGTTTTTCAAAGGAAAGATTTTTCACCGTGTCGTGCCTAATTTTGTTGTTCAAACAGGGTGTCCGCGAGGTGACGGCTATGGCTCTTTGGACTATACCATTTCGTCTGAATTGACACCGATGCACTACAATACTGAGGGGTATGTCGGCATGGCTTCGGCAGGTAATCATACCGAATGTAGTCAATGGTTCATCACACAAAGTCCGACTTTACATCTCGACCCCAACTATACCATTTTTGCCAAGGTGCTTGAAGGTATGGATGTCGTTGATAAACTTGAAGTGGGCGACATCGTGGAGAATATAACAATAAATTAAATATCAAACCAATTATAAATTCTTAAAAATCAACTTTTTATGACTGATACAACTATTGTTAAAAATACGCCACTTACAGAAAAACATATTTCCTTAGGCGCAAAAATGGCTGCCTTTGCGGGTTACAATATGCCCATTTCCTATTCAGGTATCAAAGAAGAACACCATTGCGTGCGGACAAACGTAGGCGTTTTTGACGTGTCACACATGGGCGAATTTATTATTAAAGGCAAACAGGCTTTGGATTTGGTTCAAAAAGTTACGTCAAACGATGCGTCAAAACTCGACATCGGACAAGCGCAATACTCTTGTTTGCCCAATACTGAGGGGGGCATTGTAGATGATTTATTGGTCTATCGCCTGTCAGAAGACAACTGTTCGGAAGGTGAACATGCCTTTATGCTCGTCGTCAATGCCTCTAATATTGACAAAGATTGGGCTTGGATATCGGGGTATGCCCAAAACTATGATACACGCCTTGTAAATATCAGCGACGACTCTGCCCTCCTTGCCGTTCAAGGTCCAAACGCCACGGAAGTGATTCAGACTTTGACCGATGTCAACCTTTCTCATATCCCGTATTATCATTTTACAAAAGGTGTTGTAGCTGGTATCGAAAACGTCTTGATTTCAGCCACAGGTTATACAGGTGCAGGTGGTTTTGAATTGTATGTCAACAATAAAGATGCTGTCCGCATGTGGGATGCCCTTTTTGCCGCAGGCAAAGACTTCAATATTCAACCGATTGGCTTAGGCGCACGTGATACTTTGCGTCTCGAAAAAGGTTTTTGTCTCTACGGCAATGACATTGATGATACGACTTCGCCGATTGAAGCAGGTTTGGGTTGGATTACAAAAACAAAAAAAGCGGCTGATTTTGTCAATGTTGATACTTTTAAACGCCAAATTACTGAGGGGGTCTCTCGAAAACTCGTTGGCTTCACGCTCGATGACCGTCGTGTGCCGCGCCATGGTTATGCGATTTTTGATGGCGAAAACAATGAAATTGGTGTTGTCACTTCTGGTACTTCGTCTCCAACATTAGACAAACCAATTGGGATGGGTTATGTTAAAAAAGGTTTTTATAAGGAAGGGACAGAAATATTTATCGCTTTTGGGGGCGGGAAAAAATTGATGGCGAAGGTGGCTAAGTTGCCGTTTTTGTGATGACCTGTTTGGCAAAATATAAAGCCCAATATACGTGATAAGTATATTGGGCTTTATATTTTACTAATTATT